>CAMLRH010000178.1 GCA_946482375.1 uncultured Caulobacteraceae bacterium
GGATCGGCGGCCTGAGAGGGGCTCGCCCACGTGATCACCAGGCGCGTCGGCGGCGTGACCTCGACCACCTTGCCGACCACCTGGACCGTGCGCTGCTCGTTGGCGCGCACGTGCTGCCAGTCCGATCCGGGCTTCCAGTCGGAGACGTTCTCGTGGCCCCAGTAGCGCCGCGCGATCTCCGGCTTCGTGATGGCCTCGAACACCTTTTCGGGCGTCGAGCGGATGTAGGTCACATAGACGAAGCGGCTCATGTCTCCAGTTCCTTCTTCAGCGCCACCAGGGCCTCTACGCGGGCCTTTTCGAACTTGCCGATCCAGCGGTCGGCGATCTCGGCGATGGGCACGGGATTGAGGTAGTGCAGCTTCTCGCGCCCGCGCCGCATCGTCGTCACCAACCCAGCTTCCGCGAGGATGGTGAGGTGCTTGGTCACCGCCTGCCGGCTCATCGCCATGCCTTCGGTGAGTTCGCCGAGGGTCTGGCCGTTCCGCTCGAACAGCCGGTCCAGCAACGCACGGCGGCTTGCGTCGGCCAGCGCGCGAAAGACCAGGTCGGCGTCCATGTCAGGTAACTAGATAGGCAACCGTTTGGTTGCGAGTCAAGACCGCTAAAATCCGCTCATCCCCGCGAAGGCGGGGACCCAAGCGGCGATTCAGCTTGGACCCCCGCCTTCGCGGGGGCGATCGGAAGAAAGGAAGTCAGCCGTCGCCTCGATGGCCTCGACCAGACTGACCCGCTGCAACTCCACCCCCTCCGGCAGGCCTGAGAACAGCCGCGTCGGGGCGGCGGGGTCGAGCATGACGAAGACGCCCTTGTCGTCCTCGCGGCGGATGAGGCGGCCGAAGGCCTGGGCAATGCGGGCCCGCGCAATGGAGTCGTCGTAGGTCTTGCCGCCGAAGCGCGTCCGGCGAGCCTTGTGCAGGATGTCGGGGCGCGGCCAGGGCATGCGGTCGAAGACCAGCAGGCGCAGCGAGCGACCCGGCACATCGACCCCGTCGCGCACGGCGTCGGTGCCGAGCAGACAGGCGTCCTCCTCGGCGCGGAAGATGTCGACCAGCGCGCCGACCTCCAGCGGATCGACGTGCTGGGCGTAGAGGGCGAGGCCCTTGTCGGCCAGGGGCGCGGCGATCTTCTCGTGCACCGCGCGCAGGCGGCGGATGGCGGTGAAGAGGCCGAGCCCCCCTCCCCCCGCCGCCAGGAACAGCTCGCGCATGGCGGCGGCGACCTGCCGCGGGTCCTCCCGGCCGACGTCGGTGACGACGAAGGCGCGGGCGTTCTTCGCGTAATCGAAGGGCGAGGCGACGCGCAGGGTCTTCGGCCGGTCCGGCAGTCGGGCGGCTCCGGTGCGCATTTCGGCGAGCGCGAAGGGGTCGTCGAGCGTGGAGTCGGCCAAGGTCGCGCTCGTCACCAGCACCCCGTGCGAGGGCGCGATGACGGCGGCGGTCAGCGGCTCGGTCGGATCGACCCAGTGACGGCGGCAGGCGGCGTCGACGACGCGGCCGTACAGGAAGGTGGCGTCGAACCAGTCGACGAAGTCGGGGTCGTCCTCGGCGTCCTCGTCGATGGCGCGCAGCATCGAGCGCCAGGCCGGCAGCGTCATCCGCGCGCGCCGGTCGAGACCGCGCAGCGCCCCTTCGATGCGGGCGCGTTCGGATTGGGCCAGCGTCTCGGCGTCTTCGTCGAGCACGTCCTCCAGATGGCGCGCCAGCGCCAGCAGCGGGGCCTCGACGGCGGCGAGCGCGCGGGCGGCCTCGCCGGCGGTTTCGCGGACGAGGTCGATGGCGGGACGCGCGGCGCATTCCATGCCGACCTCGGAGGGCGTGGTGCGGGCGCGGAGCTGCTCGAGGACGGCGACGAGGAAGCCTTCGATCGGCCCCATCGGGTTCACCTGGCCGTCGGGCGGAGCGATGCGGCCGGACCAGCCTTCCCCGGGCAGGACCGAGGCGGCGCGGACGGCATCCTGCAGAGCGCGGCGGGCGTCTTCGCGGTCGCCGAGCACGTCCATCAGCCGAGCTTCGAGCCCCCTGCCCCGGCGGCCGCGGCCTTCGGGACCGCGGATCCAGCGGCGGAGTTCCGCAGCCTCGGCGCCCGACAGCGCGGCGGCGAAGGCGCTGTCGGCGGCATCGAACAGGTGGTGGCCCTCGTCGAAGACGATGCGCTTGAGGGAAGTCGTCTCGATGTCGCCCTTCAGCCCCCGCGCGGCGCGGGCGCCGTCGAAGGCGGCTTGGGTCAGCACCAGCGCGTGGTTGGCGATGACGATGTCGGCGCGTTTCGAGCCGCGGATCGCCTTTTCGATGAAGCAGGCGCGGTAGTGGATGCAGCCGGCGTGGACGCACTCGCCGCGCCGGTCGACGAGGTTGGCCGGGCTGGCCTGGGCAGCGGGGGAGATCGCGAAGAGGCCCGGCAGCCAGGCCGGGAAGTCGCCGCCGGTCATGTCGCCGTCGCGGGTGGCGCGGGCCCAGCGGGCGGCCAGCCCCAGCCCGATCAGATCGCCGTTCCCGAGCTGCGCCCCGTGCGTCTGCTCCTGGAAGTTCAGCAGGCAGAGGTAGTTCTCGCGGCCCTTCCTCACCACCGCCTTGCGGGCGCGCACGGCCGGGTCGGGGAAGACCGAGTGGCTTTCGCGCTCGATCTGGCGTTGGAGGGCGCGGGTGTAGGTCGAGACCCACACCGCCGGGCCGTTGGCCTCGGCCCACAGCGAGGCGGGCGCGAGGTAGCCCAGCGTCTTGCCGGTGCCGGTGCCGGCCTCGGCCAGCATCATGCGGGGTTCGCCTTCGCGGTCGCGGGGCTGGAAGGCGAACGCCGTCTCGGCGGCGAACACCGCCTGCATCGGCCGCGCCTCATCGAGGCCGGAGCGTTGCAGCAGGGTCTTCAGCCGCTCGGCCGCGTCGTCGGGCTCGATGGGCTTCGTGCCGGGTTCGCCGGGCGGCGCGGCGTCCTCCCACTCCGGTACGCGGCTCCAGACGTCGAGACCCGAGCCGTGCGGCTGGCGGCGCAGCGGCTGCGAACGCAGCGCCCCGATCACCGCCGGACCCCAGGCCCAGCCGGCGCGGGCCAGCGTCTCGGCGGTAGCGAGCGCCTCTTCCCGGGTCGGGAACGGGTTCTCCGCCAGTTCGCCCAGCAGGATGGCGCAGACCTCGCGCAGGATTTCAGCCTGCGCCGCCGCCCCCTTCGGCTCCGGCAATCCCAGCGCCAAGGCGAGCCCCGCCGCCGACGGCGCCGTGAACCGCGCCGGGAGCACGAAGGCGTAGAGCTCCAGCGCATCGAACATCCGGGGCGAGCGCGGCGGCGCGTGCATGCCCAGCCGACGCGCTGTCATCGCCGCATGCGCCAGCAGCACCGGCCCCTGCTCGAACAGGTCGCGCGCCGCGGGCGGCCTGATTTCCCGCGCCCCCTCCCCGTCCGCCGCCGCGGCCTTCGGCCCAGGCAGCACGACGAGCGCGGTCGCAAGATCGAGTGTCGAGGAAAGCGCGTTCACCTTGGCCTCAGCGCTTCGGCACGTAGTTCGGGTTTGGCACGAATGCCCCGACAATCTTACCGTCCGGTCCGACCTTCCAGGCGCCGACGATGGCTTCCGGGGGCACCGCTTCCTCGGACCGGTACTCGCCCTCGATACGATAGACCCAACCGTTGGCGTTGGCGGCTGCCTCCTCCACCTCACCCGAGTGTGGCTTGATCGACTCGGAGTTCATGGGCCCTCCCAACGTTCACCCGATTCCGATACCCCGCTTCGTAGTGAAACGGAACGGGAACATGCTATAGGCGAGAAATGGCCCGCGACGCCGCTGTATCCCTCTTGCCCCCGCGCTTCGCCGACTGGTTCGCCGCGCGCGGCTGGGAGGCGCGGGCGCACCAGTTGGCGATGGTGGAGAAGGGGCGCGAGGGCAGGCATGCGCTGCTGATCGCACCGACGGGCGGAGGCAAGACGCTGGCCGGGTTTCTGCCGAGTTTGATCGAGCTGGCGGAGCGGCCGCCGGCGAACACGCCGCGCGGGGTGCACACCCTCTACATCTCGCCGCTGAAGGCGCTGGCGGTGGACGTCGAGCGCAACCTGATGGCGCCGATCGCGGAGATGGGGCTGCGGGTCACGGCCGAGAGCCGCACGGGCGACACTGGGATCGCGCGGCGTCAGCGGCAGCGGGTGAAGCCGCCGGACATCCTGCTGACGACGCCGGAGCAGTTGGCGCTGTTCTGTGCGTGGGAGGGGGCGCGGGCGTATTTCGCGGACCTGTCGTGCGTGATCCTCGACGAGGTGCATTCGCTATGGGCCTCGAAGCGGGGGGATTTGCTGTCGCTCGATTTGGCGCGGTTGCAGCGGTTCGCGCCGGGGCTGCGGCGGGTGGGGCTGTCGGCGACGGTGGATGATCCGGATTTGATCCGGGAATGGCTCTCGCCCAGCCCCGTCATCCCGGAAACGGCGCAGCCGTTATCCGGGACCCAGGAGTCGGAGGCGCGGCCCCTGGGTCCCGGCTCACCGCTTCGCGGCGGCCGGGATGACGTTGATCTAGTGCTTGGAGCCGGAGGAGCCCGCCCCGACGTGGACGTGCTGCTGTCGGAAGGCCGCGTGCCCTGGGCTGGACATACCGCGCAGCACGCGATGGAGGACGTCTACGCGGTCATCCGGAAACACAAGACGACGCTCGTTTTCGTCAACACCCGCTTCCAGGCGGAGTTCGCGTTCCAGGAGCTGTGGCGGCTGAACGACGACAACCTGCCGATTGCCCTGCACCACGGCAGCCTGGCGGCTGAGCAGCGGCGCAAGGTGGAAGCCGCGATGGCCCGGGGAGAGCTGCGCGCCGTCGTCTGCACCTCGACGCTGGACCTTGGCATTGACTGGGGCGACGTGGACCTCGTCATTCAGCTCGCCGCGCCGAAGGGAGCGAGCCGGATGGTGCAGCGGATCGGCCGCGCCAACCACCGGCTGGACGAGCCCAGTCGCGCGCTGCTGGTGCCGGCCAACCGCTTCGAGATGCTGGAGTGTCAGGCGGCGCGAGAGGCGATCTACGAGAACGCGCTCGACGGCGACCCGCCACGGGTCGGGGCGCTGGACGTGCTGGCCCAGCACGTCATGGGCTGCGCCTGCTCCGAGCCGTTCGATCTGGTCGAGCTGTATGACGAGGTGCGGACGTCGGGGCCGTATCGCGACCTCGCCTGGGAGGATTTCGAGACCGTCGTCGATTTCGTCTCGACCGGCGGCTACGCGCTGAAGACCTACGACCGCTTTCGCCGCATCGTGAAGGGGCAGGACGGCAAGTGGCGGGTGCGCAACGCCCAGACCGCCCAGCGCCATCGGCTGAACGTCGGGGCCATCGTCTCGCCGGAGATGCTGGCGGTGCGGATCGCGTCGCGGAGCGGCAAGGGCGGACGCAAGATCGGCGAGGTCGAGGAAGGGTATCTGGAGATGCTCGACCCCGGCGACACCTTCATCTTCGCCGGTCAGGTCTGGCGGCTGCAGGCGGTGCAGCAGCTGAACGCGCTGGTGACGCCCGCCCCGCACGACGACCCCAAGATGCCGAGCTGGGGCGGCTCGAAGTTTGCGCTCTCCACCTACCTCGCCAAGCGGGTGCGGCGGATGATGTACGACGAGGCGTCGTGGCCCGCCCTGCCTGGCGATGTCCGCGAATGGCTGGAGGTGCAGCGCGACAAGTCGCTGCTGCCGGCCGAGGACGAGATGCTGCTGGAGACTTTCCCGCGCGGGAAGCGCCACTTCATGATCTGCTACCCGTTCGAGGGGCGTCTGGCGCACACGACGCTGGCCATGCTGCTGACGCGGCGGCTGGAGCGGGCGCGGGTCGGGCCGC
>CAMLRH010000179.1 GCA_946482375.1 uncultured Caulobacteraceae bacterium
CCCGGCCGAGTTGTCGATGGCGTCGGTGTTGATGCGACCGCCGTTGCGGGCGAACTCGATGCGCCCGGCCTGGGTGAAGCCGAGGTTCGCACCCTCCCCCACGACCTTCACACGCAGGTCGGCGCCGTCGATGCGGATCACGTCGTTGGCCTTGTCGCCAGCGTCGGCGTGGCTCTCCGTCCGCGCCTTCACATAGGTCCCGATGCCGCCGAGGTAGAGGAGTTCGGCGCGGGCCTTGAGGATAGCGCCGACGACCTCGGCCGGCGTCAGCGCCGACGTCTTGAGGTCGAGGGCAGCGGCGGCTTCCGGCGACAGGGTGATCGACTTCAGAGAGCGGGCGAAGACATCGCCGCCCTTCGACAGCTTGGCGCGGTCGTAGTCGTCCCAGCTGGAACGGGGCAACTCGAACAGGCGCTGGCGCTCCTGCCACGAGACGGCCGGGTCTGGATCGGGGTCGATGAAGATGTGGCGGTGGTCGAAGGCGGCGACCAGCCGGATCTCTCTCGACAGCAGCATGCCGTTGCCGAAGACGTCGCCGCTCATGTCGCCGACGCCGATGACGGTGAAGGGCTCGGACTGGATGTCCTTGCCCAGCTCGCGGAAGTGGCGCTTCACCGCCTCCCAGGCTCCGCGCGCCGTAATGCCCATTTCCTTGTGGTCGTAGCCGGCCGAGCCGCCCGAAGCGAAGGCGTCGCCGAGCCAGAAGCCGTAGTCCTCGGCCACACCGTTGGCGATGTCGGAGAAGGTCGCCGTGCCCTTGTCGGCGGCGACGACGAGATAGGGGTCGTCGGCGTCGTGGGCGACGATCTGCGGCGGGTGGACGACCTTGCCCTTGGCGTCGATGTTGTCGGTGAGGTCGAGGAGGCCGAACAGGAAGGTCCTGTAGGCGCGAATGGCCTCCTCGCGCGTGGCTTCCGGCGTCCCGCCCTTGGGCAGGGCCTTGGGATAGAAGCCGCCCTTGGAGCCGACCGGCACGATCACCGCGTTCTTGACCTGCTGCGCCTTCACCAGCCCCAGCACTTCGGTGCGGAAGTCGTCGCGGCGGTCGGACCAGCGCAGGCCGCCGCGCGCCACCGGCCCGAAGCGCAGGTGGACGCCCTCCACGTGCGGCGCCCAGACGAAAATCTCGCGGAACGGCCGCGGGGCCGGCAGGTCCTCCAGCTCGCGCGAGGCGACCTTGAAGCTGATGTAGGGCTTGGGCGAGCCGTCCTCGGCCGTCTGGTAGAAGTTGCTCCGCACCGTCGCGCCGACCAGCAGGGCGAGGCGGCGCAGCACGCGGTCGGCGTCGAGGCTGGCGACGGCTTGCAAGGCCTCGATGATCTCGCCCATGACGGCGTCGGCCGCCTTCTTGCGAGCCTCAAGGTCGAGACCGGTGGCTGGATCGAACTTCAGGGCGAACAGCTTGAGGATCAGCTTGGCGACCTCAGGGTGGTCGGAGAGCGCCTGCTCCTGCACCGTTTGCGACGGATCGAGCCCCGATTGCTGCCGATAGCGGGCCAGCGCGCGGATCAGGGCGGCCTCGCGCCAGCTGACGCCCAGCTCCAGCACCAGCCGGTTGAAGCCGTCGCTTTCGGTCTGGCCGCTCCATACGGCGACGAAGGCGGCCTCGAAGGCGGCCTTCACGTCGCCGAAGACCAGGTGCTCGCCAGCCTCGTCCTCGACCAGGAATTCGTGCACCCAGACCGGCTCGCGGCCGGCGGGCGTCAGCGGGAAGCCCTCTTCGATGATGGCCTTCAGGCCCATGTCCTCGAGGATCGGCAGCACGTCCGCCAGCGGGGCGGCGGAGCCGGGACGATAGAGCTTGAAGCGGAAGTAGATCGGCTGGTCGTCGGGTAGACGATAAGCGCGGACCCGCACGGCGCTGATGTCCTCGACAACCGCGATATCGGCCAACGCCTCGGCGGCGTCGTAGCGGTCGCGGTAGCCCGGCGAGAAGGCTTCCCGGTAGCGATATAACGTATCGGCGATGCCGGCCGCCGGAACGCCACCGCCGCGGACATCGGCCTCGAAGCGGTCGTCCCAGGTGCGGGCGGCTTCTGCGACGGCGGCCTCGACCTCGGCGAGGTCGGGCTCGGCGTGACGGCCGGGCTCGACGCGGATGATGAAGTGGACACGGGCCAGCGGCGCGTCGGAGAAGTAGGGGTAGTAGGCCGACACCGTACCGTCGAACGCCTCGGCCAGGATGTCCCCGGCCCGTTCGCGGACGCGGGAGTCGTAGCGGTCGCGCGGCACAAACACGAGCACCGAGACAAAGCGGTCGAAGGGATCGCGGCGGACGAACAGCTTCACCCGCGGGCGGTCGTAGAGGTGGAGAATACCGGTGGCGATCTCGAGCAGCTCGTCGTCGCCGATCTGGAACAGCTCATCACGCGGATAGGTCTCGAGGATGTTGGCGAGGCGCTTTTCGCTGTGCCCGCCGGGGACGACGTTGGCCCGCTCCATCACGCTGGCGATCTTGCGGCGGATGTAGGGGACGTCGCGGGCCCGGGCCTCGTAGGCCTCGGCGGTGAACAGGCCGACGAAACGGACCTCGCCGGACGGCTTGCCGTCGCCGCCATAGCGGCGGACGCCGACATAATCCATGTGCACGCGCCGGTGGACCTTGGAGCGCATGTTCGACTTGGCGACCACCAGCGGACTGTCGGCTTCCAGCGAGCGTCGCAGCTGCGGCGACAGCACAGCGGGCTCATGCGAACGGCGCAGGACGGCCCGGTTCTCGTCGCGCAGGACGCCGAGGCTGGCCTCCGGCTTGTCGAGCGGTTCTTCGGCCGCATAGCCGCCGTCCGGCGTGCGCGGATAGTCGTAGACGCGGGCGCCCAGGTAGACGAAGCGGTCGCCCTCCAGCCAGCGCAGGAAGGCCAGGCACTCCCGCCGCTCCTCTTCGGACTTGGGCCCGTCGACGATCTCCAGCGCGGCGATGGTCCGGCGCATCAGCGCCTGCATGGCGGGGAAGTCCTTCACCGCCACAGCCACGTCGTCGAGGACGGCGCCGATGCTGTCGATGAGCGCCGGAACGCGGTCTTCGCCGATCGGATCGAGATGGACCTGGATCAGCGAGCATCGGCGATTCCCGGTCGCGTCCACCACCGGATGGAACATGGCGCGGACGGAGTAACCGCCGTCGACCACCTCGCCCATGATGCTGTCGACTAGGAAGGGTTTGTCGTCCTGGACGATCTCCAGGAGGTCACGCCCCAGCCACGGGCGCAGGCGGATCAGCGGCCTGTCGTTCAGCTGCTCGCCGAAGCGCCAGAGTTCGGCCATCGAGGCGCCGATGTCGGCGGCGGTCGCGTCAGGCAGCTCCTCGGCGGCGCAGTCGTCATGGACCTGTTGCAGGAACTGTCGGGCGGACTCGGGAAGGCGCTCGGTCCCGAGCGAGCGGCTAAAGGCGTCGGTCAGGGCGCGGAAGTCGCAGGCCGGAGAGGCCGGGTGAAGGCTTGCGCCTTTCATAAGGTTTCCCGCGGATAGTTGCCCAAGAAACTAACGCCTTCGGGCCAACAATCAACCTATAGCGCGGAAAGCCGACAAAGGTTTGCGGAAACCCTGAAGCACGATGAGCGTCGTGCTCCAAATTCCATGGGGCGCCGGGCGCCCGCATACACTCGAGCTGCCGCGCCCTAAACGCGAAAGCGCCGCCGGTGGGGGGATACCGGCGGCGCCTGTCCGCCGCTTGGAGCAGCGAGACTGTTCGCACGACGCCAGCCGTGGGGGGAGGTAAAGGCGGCGTCGTCGGTCCGGGTGGCAGGGGGGACGCTCCCCGGACTTCCCTTAGGTAGGCGCCCGGATCTTGCGTTTAAAGGGCCCCTTCCGCGAGGTGGGGACTTTTTCGGCCGCCGGCGTGGTCGTCAGCTCGGCCGTGGCGGGGTTGCCGGTGACGCCCTGCGGGTTGCCGTTCTCCGACAGCAGCACGGCAAGCTTACGGGTGGCCGGGAACTGGGCGAGGATAACCATCGCCGCCACCGTCAGCGGGGTCGACAGGAACATGCCCGGCAGCCCCCAGATCAGGCCCCAGAAGGCCAGCGACAGCAGCACCACGACCGGGTCGATGTTGAGGCTGTCGCCCTGCATGCGCGGCTGGACGACGTTGCCGACGACGAACTGGATCGACTGCAGCACGATCAGCAGGGTCAGCGCCTGCCACCAGCCGTCGAACTGGACGAGCGCGAAGACCGGCGGCAAAAGGATGCCGACGAAGCCGCCGACCACCGGGATGTACGAGGCGAGGAAGATCAGCAGGGCCCAGAAGACGGCGTTATCCAGGCCCACGATCAGCATGATGGCCAAGGACCCGGCGCCGATCATCAGCCCGGTCACCGTCTGGACCCAGAGGTAACGCTCCACTCCATCGCGGATCTGACCGAAGACGCGGATGGCATAGTCGCGTTCGTCGCGGGTCGGGAACATGCCGACCACCTTGCGTCGGAAGCCCCGCCGCGCGGCGAGAATGAAGCCGAGATAGATCAGCACGAAGACGGCGTCGGCGGCGAAACTCTGCAGCCGCTTGGCCACCGTGCCGAGATACTGGGACGGGTCGAGGTCGCGGTACATCTGTTCGAGCGTGGGCGGGGCGCGCACGCCGACGATCTCGGCGACGCGGGCGATCAGCGCGTTCAGCTTCTCCTGATAGCCGGCGAGCTGCCCCGCGAACGACGTCGCGTGGTCCGCGATCAGCCAGGCGGCGCCGCCGAACAGGCCAATCGACAGCACCACGGCCACCGGCACCGCGGCCCGGTCGGGGAAGTAGGGCGTGTTTTCCGACAGGATACGCGCGAAGCCGTCGACCATCACCGCCAGGAAGACGGCCAGCGCCAGCGGCGTGAGGATGCCGCGCAGCCAGAACAGCGCCGCGCCGCAGGCGATGACGGCAAGCACCACGGTGGCGTTGCGGGTAGTCGTTCGTACGTCGTCGGCCATCGGCGCTCCTCGAGCGGGACTGTCGGGCGGCCTTCCCACAGCGTCAATGCACAGGCTAGCTTGTGGCTCCGCTTATCCCCCGGGAGCGTCCATGGACCCCAACACCATCTTCCTCGGCCAGTCGGCGCAGCCGGAAACGCTGCGCCTGGACCGCGCCAACCGCCACGGCATCGTCGCCGGCGCCACCGGCACCGGAAAGACGGTGACCCTGCAGATCATGGCGCAGGCCTTCTCCGACGCCGGCGTGCCGGTTTTCGCCGCCGACGTGAAGGGCGACCTGTCCGGCATCAGCCAGCCGGGTTCGCCGAACGAGAAGATGCTGGCCCGCGCGCAGTCGATGTCGCTGGAGCTGCGTCCCGACGCGCCGCCGACCGTCTTCTGGGACCTGTTCGGCGAGAAGGGCCACCCGATCCGCACGACGGTCTCGGAGATGGGGCCGCTGCTGATGTCGCGGCTGCTCGAACTCAACGAGGTGCAGGAAGGCGTTCTGACGGTCGCCTTCCACGTGGCCGACGCGGAAGGGCTGCTGTTGCTCGACGTGAAGGACCTGCGGGCGGCGCTGACCTATGTGTCGGACAACGCCAAGGAGATCGGCGCGACCTACGGCAACGTCTCGCCGACGACAGTGTCGACCATCCAGCGCAAGCTGCTGATGCTGGAAACCCAGGGCGCGGCGACCTTCTTCGGCGAACCGGCGCTGAACCTGGCCGACCTGATGCGGGTCGACGGCTCGGGGCGGGGCGTCGTTTCGATCCTGGCGGCCGACAGCCTGATCGCCAATCCACGCGCCTATTCGACCTTCCTGCTCTGGCTGCTGTCGGAGCTGTTCGAGGAGCTGCCGGAGATCGGCGATCCGGAGAAGCC
>CAMLRH010000180.1 GCA_946482375.1 uncultured Caulobacteraceae bacterium
GTCGCCGGCGGCCCGGACCTGATCACCCAGGTCCCGAACATGACCTTCACGAAGACGAACTTCAGTTCGTATTCGGTTCAGCTGCGCGGCATCGGCACCCAGGCCATTTCGGCGACGACCGACCCGGCCGTGGCGGTAGCCTTCAACAACACCCCCTTCATCCGTAACCGCTTCTTCGAGCAGGAATTCTACGACCTGCAGCGCGTCGAGGTTCTGCGCGGCCCGCAGGGGACGCTGTACGGCCGCAACGCCACTGCGGGTGTGGTGAACATCATCTCGCAAAAGCCGAAGTTCATCGCCGAGGCCAAGGCTTCCGGCGACCTGTCTAACTACAACTCGAGCCGCATCGAGGGCATGGTCAACATCCCGCTAGTCGAGGACAAGGTCGCCCTGCGTCTCGCTGGCGCGTGGACCAAACGAGACGGCTACGCGACCAACGAACTGACCGGCAACCCCATCGACGGACGTGATCTCTGGTCGACGCGGGTGTCATTGCGTATCGCGCCGAACGACCGGCTCGATGCCAACCTGATCTGGGAGCACTTCGAGGAAGACGACGACCGCTTGCGCTCGGGTAAGCAACTGTGCAAGAAGCACGTGCCGACCGTCGTCGACGGGATTGCGGTCCCGCAGGAAGGGACCTCGAACGGCTCCGGTTTCGGGGGGGCCCAAAGCGCCCTGAGCCAGGGCTGCACTCGCATTTCGCTCTATTCGCCCGAGGCGTTCCAGACGCCGAACGGCTTCGCGGTTCCGTACTATCATCCCTTGGGCGCCATCGGGTTGCCGATCGCTGGTGGTCTCTTCGACCCCTATAGCAACAAGGTCCAGTCCCTAGATCTGAGGATGATCGAATCGACGGTTGACCCGGATTACCGCGCCAAGTCCGATCTCGGCGAGCTGCAGGTCAGCTTTGATCTCACCGACACCCTGACGCTGTCTTCGGAGACCGCCTACGCTGTCGATTTCGTCTGGTCGCTCCAGGATTTCAACCGGTTCAACACGCGTCCGGGTGCTTGGGGCACGATCGCCTCCACAACAAATGCCAGCACTCAAAATGCCATACTGCACGGAATTCTCGATGAGGACGGCTTTTTCTGCGATCCGCAGATCGGCTGCGCGGACCGGCTGGTGGCCATGGACATCGCCACGGCGACGGCGCGCCAGTTCAGTCAGGAGTTTCGCATCTCCTCCGACTACTCCGGTCCGTTCAATTTCAGCCTGGGCGCCAACTACCTGCGGGCCGACAGCAAGGACAAGTACTACGTCTTCATCAACTCGCTGACCCTGTTCGCGGCCATTGAGGGAGCCAACGGCTATGAAGACGACAACTCCAACGGCATGCCGTACGAGGGCGGAACGACCGACAACCTGACGTGTCTGCGGGACGGGCCGACTCCCGGCGATCCCAATAACGTCTTCCCCGTCGAAGATTGCGTCTATATCGACCCCAATCCGGTCAGTAGCCTTAACGACCAGGGCCATAATTACTTCCTGAGCAACAACCCGTACAAGTTGATTTCCTACGCCGTGTTTGGCGAAGCCTACTATAATATCACCGACAGCTTGAAGCTGACCGCCGGCCTGCGGTGGACGGTCGATAAGAAGGAAGCGCCCCGGGTGCCGAGCTGGACGCTGGCCGGGGACTCGTATGGCTACCCCGTCGCCGAAGTGATCGAACAGGAATGGAAGAAGCCGACCGGGCGCCTGACCCTGGACTGGAAGCCGGACCTGTCCTTCACCGATGAGAGCCTGCTCTACGCCTCGTATGCCCACGGCTACAAGGCCGGCGGCGCCAACCCGCCTCGCTTCGTCTACGCATTCCGCGGCGGCACAAGCAAGGATAACGCCGAGATCGCCGCTCAGAACTCTTTGACCCGACCGAAGACCTTCGACGCGGAGTTCGTGGACGCCTTCGAGGTCGGTTCCAAGAACACGCTTTTCGACGGTCGGGTTACCCTGAACCTGGCGGCGTTCTACTACGACTATAAGGATTATCAGATCTCCGAGATCGTCGACCGCTCGGCCTTCAACCGCAACTTCGACGCCACGGTCCGGGGCATCGAGCTGGAAAGCGACTGGCGGCCGCTGGAGAACCTGCGCCTGGGCGTCAAGGGCGGCTACCAGAAAACCCGCATCGCCGATGGCGAGCAAGCTATCGACCTCATGGACCGCACTGCCGGGGACCCGGACTGGATTGTCGTGCGGCCGTTCCCGACCTTCGCTTCGAGCTGCATCTTGCCGACCTTCCTGTTCTTTCACGACAACCGGTTCAACCGCGTGGGCAACGTGAGCGGCGGCGTGAAGAGCGGCTGTGAGATGGCCTACTTCGAGGGCGTCGATCCCGTTACGGGAGAGGAGTATGTCGCCAACCCTCCCCAGCCGAATTCCATCTGGCAATGGTACGACGGACACGTCTTTCCCAACTATCCGGGCTGGGATCCCGCGACCGCACCCAACAACGGCGAAGGCATCACCAAGAATCTCGGCGGCAATGAGCTTCCCAATGCCCCGAATTGGACGGCGACGATCACGGCCGACTACACCCTGCCGCTGCCGAACGACTGGCTGGCGACCCTGCATACCGACCTGCACTGGCAGGCGGAAAGCTACTGGCGGATTTTCCAGGACCACGAGTATGCCAAGCTCGACGAATACTTCACGATGAACCTGGCGGCGATCTTCACTAACGAGGAAGCCGGTTGGAACGTCATGGCTTACGTGAAGAACGTCACTGACGAGACGGCTATCACCGGGGCCTTCCTCAACTCCGACGACACCGGCCTGACCACCAACGTCTTCCTGACCGAGCCGCGGCTTTACGGCATGCGGGTGACAAAGAACTGGAGTGGCGGCCCGCTGCTGGGCTCGTTCGGCGGCCGCCGCGACGGCCCGCCGATCTTCGAGGTCGAGATCGGCGGCCAGGCGCAGCGCTATGACGTTTCGACCGAGCCCATGCGCCCGGCCTTCACAAGTGCGCTCTCGCCGACGCTGAACATCATCGACGCGCCCCAGACGCAGGACCTCGATTGGGGCGACGGCCGCGAGGTCAAGCTGACCTGGCGGCCGGGCGCGGGCCCGTGGACGGTCTGGGCCGAGGCCCGGTTCGGCAAGACCAACAAGTCGGGCCGCAACACCGCCACGGAGGAGTCCGCCGAGGGCAGCGCCTGCAGCGCCGCCTATGCCTATCTTTGCAGCTATTTCGATCCGGACCTCGTCAACCACTCCGAGACCAACTGGTCCGCGGCGGCGGCCCGGCAGAAGGAAGATCACACCGTTGTCGATTTCGCGGTGGGCCGCGAGGTCGGCTTTGGCGCCTTGAGCCGCTCGACGGTCTCGGGCGGCGTCCGTTACGCTGAGTTCGCCTCGACCTCGGCGCTGGAAGCTGGCGCTGTCTATGACTGGCTGATCACCGACGGTTGGATGGTGCCGGGCATCGCGGCCACCCACACCCGTCACGCGGCCGATCTGCAGGCCGACCGCTCTTTCGAGGGGGCCGGGCCGATGATGAGCTGGGATGCCTCGGTCGCCTTGCTCGGCGGTCAGGACAACGGACAACTCATGCTGGACTGGTCGCTGAGCGGCGGCGTCCTCTTCGGGAAGCAGAAGGTGTCCGTCACCGGGTCCGAGGAGGTCCACGGCGTCTATGAAGTCTATGGCTTCGGTCTCTACGGCGGCTCCACCTATCCGCCGACCAACCCGGTCCAGACCACTCCGACCAATATCGCGAGGTCGCAGGACGTGACGGTCCCGACCGTCGGCGCCAGCCTTGGCCTGTCGTATCAGGTCGATGCCGTGCGGATCGGCGCCGGCTATCGCTGGGAACGCTATTCCGGCGCCCTCGATGGCGGCTTTACCGAAGCCAAGGACGCCGACCGCACCATCGACGGCCCGTACTTCAAACTCTCCGTCGGCTTCGGCGGCTAAGGCCTCCGGCTTCGGTCCCCGCTGAACCGGAAATCACTGAGGCGGCAGGTAGCCCTGCCGCCTCTTTCTTTGCGCCGAAAGCGAGACAAATCATCTGGAGACATTGCGCCCCAAAAGCGGGACTCTCGGCCCGTCTTTTCCGGGGAATGGCGCCGCTCCGTCCACGAGCCGTCCGCCTCCGCGCCGGCGGCGCTATCATGGACGTTCCGGACGATTTCGGACGGTTTGACCTCTCGCGCCTGCACGTTCTGGACCGCCCGGCGGCCCCGGATGCGCCGCCGCGACAGGGCCGAACCGCCCGGACTTATCCGCCCCACCCGCCGGACCGCGTCCGCAACAAAGGAGGCATGCGAGACTCTGACCCCTTAGGGCCCAACTTTTTTCGCACCCCGACCTGTAGGGTCACGCGCCTCTTGCGTCAGTAGGTACGGCGGAGTGTCATCTCCGCGCCGAGAGCGCAGTTTCAGGGGGGCTTGTGACGCAGCCGCCGCAACAACCGGCCGTGGTGAAGGCAGACGCGATCCGCGAGGAGGATCTGCGCGCCTGGATGGTCGAGTACGGCCCGGCGCTGCGCCGCTATTTCGAGCGCCGCGTGGGCCAGGCCGAGGCCGAGGACCTGGTCCAGGACGTCTTCCTGCACCTGCAGGCCCGCGCCGTCGGCGGGGCGGTGGACAACGTCGAGCGCTACCTGTTCCGCATCGCCGGCAACGTGTTGGTCAGCCGTCATCGGCATCGCTCGGCGCGTGGGTTCGCGCTGACGGATGCGCTGGATGAGGCGCTGGAGCCGGTCGAGACCATCGCCGCCGAGCGGGTGCTGATCGGCAAGCAGGACGTCGCCCGCGTCATCGCCGCCATGCAGAGCCTGCCGCCGCGCACCCGGGAGGCCTTCATCTTCCACCGCTTCGGCGAGATGACCTATCCGGCCATCGCCAAGCGCATGGGCATCTCGGTCAGCGCGGTGGGCCAGCTGATCGCCCGGGCGCTGGAGAAGCTTACCGAGGAGGTCTGCGCATGACCGCGACGCCTCAGCGAAATACCCCGCGCGCGGCCGCCTCCGACTGGTTCGCGCTGCGCCGCTCGGGCGCCATGACGCCGGAGGCCACGGCCGATTTTGAGGCGTGGCTGGCCGATCCCGACAACAGCGCCGCCTTCGCCGATGTGCAGGCGACCTGGGCGCTGATCGACGAGGCGCGCGACGATCCCGCCATGCTGGCGCTGCGCGAGGCGGCCGAGCGGGCGCATCCGCCGACGCGGCGGCGCTGGGTGACCGGCGGCGCCGTCGCCGCGAGCCTCGCCGCCGCCATCGTCGCCTGGCCGCTCGTCACCTCCGACCTGGGCGCGCGCCTGCCGATCCCGGTCGATCGGACGATCTCGACAGGCTCCGGACAGATGACGACCATGACCCTGCCCGACGGCACGGTCGTGACGCTGGATTCCAATACCCAGCTGCGCATGCGCGACTTGCCCGGCCAGCGGCTGGTGACCATGGACCGTGGCCGCGCCTTCTTCCGCGTGGCCAGGAACGACGCGCGACCGTTCAGCCTGATCGCCGGCGGCAAGAAGGTGACAGCGGTCGGCACGGCCTTCGACGTCAACCTGGCCGACGACTGCTTTGCGCTGGTGCTGGTCGAGGGCAAGGTGAAGGTCGCCGACGTCGCCGCCTTCCGCCGGCCGCAGACCGCCGAACTCGCGCCCGGCTCGCGCCTGCTGGTGGCGACGGAGGGCCGCTGGGCGGTCACTCACGTCAATGTGGAAAAAGAAACCGGCTGGCTGCGCGGCTGGATGACCTACGACAGCGCGCCGATGGGCAAGATCGCGGTCGACGAGCTG
>CAMLRH010000181.1 GCA_946482375.1 uncultured Caulobacteraceae bacterium
GCCATCGTGGCGGTGGAAGTCCCCGCCTAGTCCTCCCAGCGGTCGTTCTCGCGGTCGATGATGGCGCCGACGAGGTTCATGTAGTCGTCCGTCCAGGGCCGCACAGTGGTGACGGCCGGCATCTCCCACCTCGCGTCCTTGTGGAAGGTCTGCAGCGCCTGCGGCGACCGGCCGACGATCATCACCTGCTCCGACGACTCCCACAGGGGCGGGCTGGCGGGCGACGACTGGTAGAACTGCTCCAGCGCGACGCCGCCCGCGGCCTTCGCGGCGGCATAGGCCGGCGGGCTGAGTTCGAGGTGGCGGTTGGAGAGGTGGAGGATGATCACGCCGTCGGGCTTCAGTTTCGACAGGTAGATCTTCATCGCCTCCCGCGTCAGCAGGTGCGCCGGGATGGCGTCGGACGAGAAGGCGTCGACCAGGATGATGTCGAAGTTCTCGGGCGGCTGCTTGGCCAGCGTCAGGCGGGCGTCGCCGATGACGAAGTCGATCTTTCCGCGGGCGCATTCGGTCGTGTAGCTGAAGTTCTTCGGGTCATGGGCGATCTCGACCACGAGCGGGTCGATCTCGAAGAAGGTCAGGCGGTCGACCGAGCGGGTGAAGGCGGCGCTCGTGCCGGTCCCCAGCCCGATGGTCGCGATGTTGATCGGCGCGCGCTCGGCCTGGACGGTGCGGAACACCTGCCCGATCGGCGTCTCGGGCGCGTAGTAGGTCAGTGGGCGGCAACGATAGCGATCGTCCCTCGCCTGCGCCCCGTGCAGGGTGGTGCCGTGGGCCAGGGTCCGGACCTTGCCGCCCAGTCCGCCGATCTCGACCTCCGCCTGCTTCAACACGCCGAAGAAGCTGCGGTCGCTGCGGATCACTTCGGAGCGGCTGTCTATCGCCTGCGCCGCCAGCGCCAGCAGAGCCGCGACGCCGACGAAGGCCGGCGTGTGCCGCCGCAGCAGGAAGGCCGAAACGATGGCGGCGATCAGGATGGCGCGGATCGTATCGTAGGTGTCGTAGGTGAAGATCTTGTTCGGCGGAAACTGCGAGACGAAGGTCGAGAAGACCGCCGTCGCTGCGCCGGTGATGACGAGTCCGACCTCCCAATAGGTCAACTTGCGCCAGCGCCAGGGACGGGCGGCGGCCGCCAGCACCAGAGCTAGCGGATACTCCCAGACCGCGTTGAAGATGACCGGGGCCACAAAGGCGTTGAAGCCGCCGCCGATGACGCCGCCCAGCGACAGGCACAGGTAGAAGTCCGTCAGATGCGCGGGATCGGGCCGGCGCGCCACCAGCGCCTGATGGCAGACCAGCGCGCTCGCGAAGAAGCAGAGCAGGTGAATGAACAGCTGGTAGGCGATGTCCGTCGTGATGGGCATCAGGTAGAGGCAGGCGGGCAGCATCGCCGCCTGGCCGAGCAGCGCCAGCTCCGGCCGGATCGCCGGCTTGCTCTGGAAGGCGATGATGAAGGTCAGCAGGTAGAGCGCCAGCGGCACGACCCACAGGAAGGGCGCCGACGCCACGTCGGTGGCGAGGTGGGCCGTGACGCCGAGCATGAGGCTGGACGGGATGGCCGCGAGCGCCACCCAGACGAGCCGGTCGCGCCAGGTCACACGCCCGGGGGCCTCGGCCTGTGCCCGGCCGGGAGCCGGCGCGGCGTTCCGCGACGCCGACCAGGCGAGCGAGGCCATGAGCAGCACGAACATCACATAGGCCGCGCTCCAGCCAAGGCGCTGGCCGGCGAGGGTCACCGTCGGCTCGACGATGATCGGATAGGCCAGCAGCGCGATCAGGCTGCCGAGGTTGCTGGCGGCGTAGAGAGCGTAGGGCTCGCCCTTCTCTCCCCTGAAGACGCGCGCATGCCAAGCCTGCACCAGCGGCGCGGTCGCCGACAGCGCGGCGAATGGCGCGCCGATGGAGATCATCAGCACGCCGACCAGCCACAGCGCCGGCTGCTGGAACGAAGGCTCGCCCAGCAACGTGGTGATGCGGAGCGGCAGGATCAGGCCCGCGACGATCAGCACGCCGATGTGGACCAGCGCCTGCGCCCGTACGGTCGGCAGCCTCTGCAGCAGGTGCGCATAGCCGTAGCCGGCCAGCAACGCCGCCTGGAAGAAGGCCATGGAGGTGTTCCAGACCGCCGGCGATCCGCCCAGCAGCGGCAGCACCAGCTTGGCCACCATCGGCTGAACGAAGAAGATCAGCGCGGCGCCCGCAAAGGCGGCCAGAACAAATAGCGCCGGCGTTGCGGTCCGGGCGGGAGTCTCCGCGGCTGTGGTCATCGCGCTGATTCCCGCTTGAAGCTGAGGCGTGGCGATGTTGGGCTGAGTAACGCTGGAGTCGCAACCGTATGTTCTCGATCGAGATCGAAACCCTCGCCCGCCTGCTGATTGACGAAGCAAGGGAGAAGCGCCTGCGGATCGTCACCGCTGAAAGCTGCACGGGTGGGCTGGTGGCCGGCGCGATCTGCGCCATCGCCGGCGCGTCGGACGTCTTCGAGCGCGGCTTCGTGACCTACACCAACCGCGCCAAGCAGGAGGTGCTGGGGGTGCCCGGCGACCTGCTGGCCGACCACGGCGCTGTTTCGGAGCCCGTCGTCCGCTACATGGCCGAAGGCGCGCTGGAGGCTTCCAACGCCCATGTGGCTGTCGCCATCACGGGTATCGCGGGTCCGGGCGGCGGCACGCCGATGAAGCCGGTGGGGACTGTGCACTTCGCGACCGCCCGCGCCAATCATGGCATCCACCATCAGATGGAGCACTTCGAGCTGGCTGAGCGGGCGGAGGTGCAGCTGGCCAGCGTGGCCATGGCGCTGCAGATGCTACGGGATGCTCTCTAGCGGTGCGGCGCCGGCGCCGTAGAGCGCCTGCGCGCGGGACTCGAAGCAGTGGATCAGGCGCGAGACGGCCGTCGCGAAGTTGGCGGTCAGCAACGTCTCCAGCAGTCGCGACTTGAAGGCGAAGTCGATATCGAAGAGCAGCTTGGCCCCGCTAGGGTCCGGCTCGAAGCGCCAGTTGCTGACCAGATGCCTGAAGGGGCCGTAGAGCAGCTCGATCTTGATGTGGCGAGTGTTGGCGTCGCGCGTCACCCGAGTGGCGAAGCGCTCCTTGAGGAAGGCGAAGCCCACCTGCGCCTCGGCGTCCAGCGTGGTCACGCCCGGCGCGATCTCGCGCGCGTTCCAGGTCCGCATGCTGGTGAGCCAGGGCACGAACTGCGGATAGCTGTTCACATCGCCGACCAGCGAGAAGAGCTGTTCGGGCGTGTAGTGCAGCGTCTGCGTCAGACTATGACGCACCCTTAGGCCGCCCCTTCCCTCGCCAGCCGCGCCGCCTGCAGGCGGGCGAAGTCCTCGCCGGCATGGTGGGACGAGCGCGTCAGCGGACTCGCCGAGACCATCAGGAAGCCCTTGGCGCGGGCGATGGCTTCCAGGGCGGCGAACTCGTCGGGCGTCACGAAGCGGTCGATAGGCGCGTGCTTGCGGGTCGGCTGCAGGTACTGGCCGATGGTGATGAAGTCGACGCCGGCAGAGCGCATGTCGTCCATCACCTGCATCACCTCCTCCTTCGTCTCGCCGAGGCCGACCATCAGGCCGGACTTGGTGAAGCGGGAGGGGTCGCGTTCCTTCACCCGCTCCAGCAGGCGAAGCGAGGCGTAGTAGCGGGCGCCGGGTCGGATCTTCAGATAGAGCCGCGGCACGGTCTCGAGGTTGTGGTTGAAGACGTCCGGGGCGCTGTCGATGACGATGTCGGCCGCGTCGCCCTTCCTCAGGAAGTCCGGCGTCAGGATTTCGATGGTTGTGCCGAGGGACGCGGCGCGGATGGCGTGCACGACGTCAGCAAAGTGGGAAGCTCCGCCGTCGGGCAGATCGTCGCGATCTACCGACGTAATGACGACGTGCTTCAAGCCCATCTTCCGCACCGCCTCCCCCACCCGCGCGGGCTCGGTCGGGTCCAGCGGCAGAGGCAGCCCGGTGGCCACGTTGCAGAAGGCGCAGGCCCGCGTGCAAATCTCGCCCATGATCATCATGGTCGCGTGCTTGTGGCTCCAGCACTCGCCGATGTTGGGGCAAGCCGCCTCCTCGCAGACGGTGACGAGACCGTGTTCCCTGACGATGGAGCGGGTCTCGTTGTAGCCGGGAGAGCCCGGCGCCCTCACCCGCAGCCACTCGGGCTTGCGCAGAATCGGGGTTTCCGGATTGGCGGCCTTCTCGGGGTGCCGAAGCCGCTCGCGGGTGGTGTCGATCACGATCGCCATTGGGAGCCTAGATCGGCCTTTCGCACCGCCTGATCAACCCGCGCCGAGACGAACTCGCGACCGTTCCACGAGTTTAGGTAAGTTATGGATCGCCCGATCACCGATTGTGACACATCTTTTCAAGTGCTCACGGGCCCTATAGGTTCGCTTCACCATAACGACGGGAAACAGTCGGGGAGTTTCAGCGGTATGCCGCGTGCTTTCGACGCGCGGGTCGGCGAGCGGTCGGTTTTCGACGCGTTGCTCGACGCCCGTGACCGTTACGGGGCGAAGAAGCCCATCCTGGAAGACCAGGAACGTAACCCACTCACCTATACCGACCTGATCCGGGCCAGCTTTGCGCTCGGCCGGCGGATCGCGGCCATGACGGAGAAGGGCGAGCACGTCGGCGTGCTGCTGCCCTCCAGCTCCGGCGCGGTGGTCACCTATTTCGCGCTGCATGCCTTCGGCCGCGTGCCGACCATGCTGAACTTCACCTCGGGGCTGCGGAACCTGCGCGCCGCCTGCAAGACGGCGGGCGTGAAGCGGGTGCTGACCGCCCACCGGTTCGTCGAGCAGGCCAAGGCCCACGACGTCATCGACGCGCTCGAGGGCGAGGCCTGCGAGGTCATCTACCTCGAGGACGTCCGCGGCAAGATCGGGCTGGAGGACAAGCTCTATGCGGCGGTGGCGGGGATTTTCCCGCGCCAGTTCCGCACCGAGACCAGCCCCGGCGACCCGGGCGTCATCCTGTTCACCTCGGGCAGCTACGGCGCGCCCAAGGGCGTGGTGCTGAGCCAGAAGAACCTGGTCTCCAACGTCATGCAGATCGCGGCGCACATCGACCTCGATCCCGCCTGGGTGATGTTCAACCCGCTGCCGGTGTTCCACTGCTTCGGGCTGACGGGCGGCGTCTTGTTGCCGCTGCTGACGGGCATGAAGGCGTTCGAGTACCCCTCGCCGTTGCACACCAAGCAGATCCCGACGCTGATCCGCGACACCAAGGCCTCAATCCTGCTGGCGACCGACACCTTCGTGAACCAGTACGCCCGTTCGGCCGACCCCGGCGACCTGTCGGGCCTGAAGTTCGTGGTCTGCGGCGCCGAGAAGGTGCGCGAGGAGACCCACGCGCTCATCCGCGAGCGTTTCGGCCCGATCCCGCTGCTGGAAGGCTACGGCGCGACGGAGGCGTCTCCGGTGGTGGCGGTCAATAAGCCGCTGGACAACCGCGTCGGCACCGTCGGCGGCCTGCTGCCCGGCATGGACTTCAGGATCGAGCCGGTCGAAGGCATCAAGGACGGCGGCAAGCTCTACGTTCGTGGCCCAAACATCATGACCGGCTACCTCAACGAGCAGGGCGAGATCGAACCGCCCGCCGACGGCTGGCACGACACCGGCGACGTCGTCACCATGACCGACGACCTTTGGATCACCATCAAGGGCCGGGTGAAGCGCTTCGCCAAGATCGGCGGCGAGATGGTGTCGCTGACGGCGGCCGAGGACCT
>CAMLRH010000182.1 GCA_946482375.1 uncultured Caulobacteraceae bacterium
GGCGCTGTCGGGCGGGGAGAAGCAGCGGCTGGCCATCGCCCGCGCCGTCGTCGCGCGGCCGCACATCCTGCTTGCCGACGAGCCGACCGGGAACGTCGACAACGAGGCGGCCATGCGCATCCTGCGCCTGTTCACCGAGCTCAATCGCCTCGGCACCACCGTGCTCGTCGCCAGCCACGACGAGGAACTGGTCGCCCGCGCCGGCCAGCCGGTGCTGCACCTGCACGACGGCCGCCTGATCCCGTTCGGAGGCTCGCAATGAGCTTCGAGGCGACCCGCTGGAAACCCGCGCCGCTGCTGCCGAAGGCGGACACGCGCGACGTCGCCCTGATCTTCGTGGTCGCCGTGCTGGTCTTTCTCGCCTGCATCACCGCTATCGGCGCGCTGGCGGCCGACCGGGCGGCGCGCGGATGGGCGGGGCAGCTTCAGGGCTCAGCGACGGTCGTCGTGCGCCCTCGCGGCATCGAGAGCGTGGATACCGCCGCCGCCCGCGCCGCCGAGGCGCTGGCCGGCGTCAAGGGCGTCACCGAAGCCCGCGCGCTGGAGAAGCAGGAGGCCGAAGCCCTGCTGAAACCCTGGATCGGGTCTGACATCCCGATGGAGGACCTGCCGGTGCCAAGACTGGTCACCGTCGAGCTCGACCACGCCGCCCCTCCTGACGCCAAGGCCCTCGAAGGCGCCCTGCAGGCCGCCGGTGTCGACGCCACGCTGGACGACCACCGCCTGTGGATCGGCGACATCGAGCGTTCGGCGGGCGTCGCGCGCTGGGCGGCCGTCGGTGTCTTCCTGCTGATCGCGGCGGCGGCGGGTGGGGTCATCGGCTTTGCGACGCGAGCGGGGCTGGCCGCCCACCACGACACCATCGAGGTGCTGCACCTTTACGGCGCCAAGCACAGCTTCATCTCGCGGTTGTTCCAGATCCGCTTCGCCCGCACCGCCGCGCTGGCGGGGTTGTTCGGAGCCGTGGCCGCCGCCATCATCGGCGCCGTCGTCCGACTCGCGGGCGGCGGGGCGGGGCTGACGCCGGTGCTGCCGGTGGCCTGGACCGACCTGGCGTGGCTGGCGCCCGCGCCGTTGCTGGCGGCGGGCGTCGCGGCGCTGGCGGCCTGGCGCACGGCCGAGGGGCTGCTCAAGGGGATGAGATGAAGGGCCTTTCCGCGCTCGTCATCGTTGTGATGATCTGGCTGGCGGGGCTATGGGCCTTCGCCACCCGGGTCGAGCAGTCGACGCCGGCGCCGGACCCCGAAGTTCACGACGGCATCGTGGCGCTGACCGGCTCCTCGGTGCGCCGCCTGGCCGCCGCCACCGAGCTGCTGGAAGAGGGCAAGGGCAAGCGGCTGCTGGTCTCCGGCGTCAACCGCCAGGCCAGCCGCGCCGACATCCTCGAGGTCACCAAGGCCGGCAAGAACGTCTACGACTGCTGCGTCGACCTGGGCTTCATGGCCGCCGACACGGTCGGCAACGCCCAGGAGACGGCCGAGTGGGCGCGGGCCAAGGACTACGACAGCCTGATCGTGGTCACCGCCGACTTCCACATGCCCCGCGCCATGCTGGAGCTGCGCGCGGCCATGCCCGACGCCAAGCTGACCCCCTACCCCGTGGTCACCGAGACCCTGGATACGCCGAACTGGTGGAAGAAGGGCGGCGCGGTCCGGCTGATGGTCCTGGAGTATTGCAAATACCTGGCGATCCTCGCCCGCGAAGGCTTCCTCAGCCTTGGGCCGGACGACAAGGAGAAGGCGTGATCTGGGTTCGCTCACTCCTCTTCGCGGCGGTCTTCTACCTCCTCTCCGCCGTGACCTGCATCGTGATGAGCCCTCTGCTGCTGGGCCCGCGGCGCTGGGTGGTCATCGCCATCGGCGTCTGGGCGCGGGTGACCATGTTCCTGCTCCGGGCCATCTGCGGCGTGAAGGTCGAGGTGCGTGGCCGCGAGTTCATGCCGACCGGCCCGGCCCTGATCGCGGCCAAGCACCAGGGCATGTTCGACACCGTCGCGCCCTTCACCTTCCTGCGCGACGCCGCCTACGTGCTGAAGAAGGAATTGCTGATCATCCCCTTCTACGGCTGGTACTCGATCAAGGGCGGCATGATCGCCGTCGACCGGGCCGGCCACGCCGCGGCGCTGAAGAAGCTGGTCAAGGACACCCGCGACCGCATGGCCGAGGACCGGCAGGTGATCATCTTCCCGGAAGGCACGCGCAAGGCGCCCGGCGCCGCACCCGACTACAAGCCCGGCATCGCCGCCCTCTACCGCGACCTGGGCCTGCCCTGCACGCCGATGGCCACCAACAGCGGCATCCATTGGCCCGCGCACGGGTTCCTGCGGCATCCGGGGACCGTGGTGTTCGAATTCCTCGAACCGATCCCGGCGGGCCTCAAGCGCGGCGAGTTCATGAAGGAGCTGCAGGCGCGGATCGAAACCGCGTCGAACGCCCTGCTGGCCGAAGGGCTCTAGCCCCGGCCGACCGGGATGTCGAAGTGCAGCACCTCCTCGCGCTCGCCCAGCTTCTCGTAGAGGGCGACGGCGGGCGGATCGACGTAGTCGGCCTGGACGTAGATGACCCAGGCGCCGCGTTCGGCGGCGCTGTCCTGCACCTTCCGGATCAACGCGGTGGCGACACCGCGGCGGCGATGGGTTGCGGCCACCGCCAGGTCATAGATGTAGACCTCGCGTCGCGCCTTCTCGAACTTGTCGAGTTCGTAGGCCACAAGCCCGCCGACCACCTCGCCGGCGTCGACGGCGACCAGGACGATGACGTGATCCTTGGCCAGCAGCTCGGCGACGTAGCGGTCGTCCGGCGGCTCGGCGCCATAGGTCCCCGCGTCTTCGAAGGCTTCGGCGAACAGGGCGTTGAGCTCACGCAGGCGGGGCAGGTCGGCGGGCGTGAGCCGGTGAATGTCGGGCATCTCGCACCCTATCGCGCCGACGTTGCCGTTCGCAAAAGTCGGTCCTAAGCTTCGCCATCCAACGGAGGGTTCGAGATGAGCGAAGCTTCAGTGTCTCCCCAACGTGTTCCCTGGTGGTTCTGGATCGTGGCCGTGGCAGCCCTGCTTTGGAACGCCTTCGGCGGCTACGACTATGTGATGACCCACACCCAAGGCGCGGCCTACCTCGCCAGCATGGGCATGACGGCCGATCAGATGGCCTACTACGAGGCCATGCCCGCCTGGATGACCGGGGTCTGGGCGCTGGGCGTCTGGGGCGCGGTGGCCGGCTCGATCCTGCTTCTGCTGCGCTCGCGCCACGCGGTCTGGGCTTTTGCGGCGTCGCTGCTCGGGCTGGCGATCAGCCTGCTCTATACCTACGCGTTGAGCGACGGGGCGGCGGTGATCGGCCCGCAGGCGGTGGTCATGAATCTGGTCATCACGGCCGCCGCGGTCTTCTTCCTGTGGTTCAGCCACCGGATGACCAGGCGCGGCCTGCTGCGCTAGTCGGACAAGATCTCGGACACCGCGTTCTGCATGACGCGGTAGCATTCGCAGGCGCAACGCTCGAGCCGGGGGCGGTCGAGGATGCGGATCGAGCCGCGCGAGTAGCTGATCATGTTCTTGACCTGCAGCTCGCCGGCGATGGCGGTGACGGTCGTGCGCTGTACGCCCAGCATGATGGCCAGGTGCTCCTGGGTCAGCGGCACGAACTCCGACCCACCCAGCCGGTCCTGGGTCATCAGCAGCCAGCGGCAGAGCCGGTGCTCCACCGAATGCAGCGTGTTGCAGGCGGTGGCCTGGGCCGACTGCAGGAGCGTCGCCTGGGCGTGGCTGACGATGCAGCGGACCAGGGGCGGGCTGCGCTGGGCGTGCGCGGCCAGGACCTCGATGGGGACGCGGCAGGCCTCGCCGCCCACCTGCACGGTGACGCGCTCATAGGAATAGCGCGCCCCCAGGACATGCAGGAGGCCGACACCACCCTCGCGGCCGATGGTGCGGCTCTCCACCGCGCGGCCATCCTCCATGACCGCCAGCACCGACAGGATGCACTTCTGCGGCAGGTAGACGAAGCCCATCAGCTGGCCCCGTTCGCAAAGCTGTCGATTGCGCTCGAGGGTCAGCCGTTCCAACGACGGTTCGAGCGCGGCCAGGTCGCCGGGCGGCAGGGAATCGAGGAAGTGGTTGTCCCACGCCATCGGCGTTTAACGTCCGGCGAAGCGTAAAGCTTCAAGGCGTCAGGATCGCGCCTCGCGCTCCTCGACCATGGTCAGCAGGCGCTCCATGCCGTGGTCGCGGACGCCGTCCTCGTGCAGGTGCATGACGAGGTCGCGCAGGTAGTCGATGTTGCGGCCGGACAGCCCCGTGGCCCCAGCGATGAGGTCGGCCTGCTGCTCCAGGCTCAGCGCGCCGGCCCATTGGGGATGGTTGGTGTCGGACAGGAAGGTGAGCGCGCTGGCCGTTCCGGCGCCGTCAATCTTCACCTCGCGCGAGGCCTCGAAATAGGTCTCCGTCGGCTGCTCGCGCTCGCGCAGATAGGCGTAGACATCGGGCCAGTCGGCCTCGGCCACCCGGTAGGCCGCGCCCCGCACCGAACCGCCCGGCGCGAGGCCAAGGACCAAACCTGGCCGTTCGTACGTTCCGCGATGGTGGACCGAGTAGATGCAGAAGGCCCGACGACGCCCATGGAGCACCGCCGTACGACGTTCTATGAAGGCGAACCCCGGCCGCCACATCAGCGAGCCGTAGCCGAACACCCAGCGGTCGCCGCGCATTGATGATTCTGAACCGCCCATCCCGGAGATGACCGTGGCGCCCCGCCAACCCAGCCGCAAGGCGCTCTACCTTCCCTTCGTTCTCCTGCTGATCGCGGGCGTGGTCTGGACTTTCGTCTGGTTCTCGATGCGCACGGAGTTGCGCGAGCGCATGGACGCCGGTGCTGAGGAGCTGCGGGCGGCGGGCTACACCGTCAGCTGGCAGGACCGCACTTTCGGCGGCTACCCCTTCCGGCTCGACGCCAACCTGAAAGGCTTCCGCATCGGCGAGCCGTCCGGCTGGGCGGTGGAGGCGCCGTCCATCCGTTCCGAAGCCTTCGTCTATGCTCTGAACCACTGGGTCGCCGTGGCGCCCGAGGGCGTGGTGCTGCACCGGCCGATCGGCGGGGCGCTGGAGATCAAGGGCCAGGCGCTCAGGGCCAGCCTGCGCAACCTCGACCAGCACCCGGCGCGGGTGGCGGTGGAGGGCGCGAACCTGACCTTCACGCCTATCAACGGCGGCCAGCCCTTCCTGCTGCGCTCGGCGGAACAACTCGACCTGCACCTGCGGCCCGGACCGCAGGACCAGGGGGCCATCCTGTTCCGCGTGACCGGCGCGCAGGCGAACCTGCCCGGCCTGCTCGCGCGCGTGGCGGACGACAAGCCGGTCGACATGAACGTCGAGCTGATCCTGTCCCACATGAGCGCGCTCAGGGGGAACAACTGGCGGGGCATGGTTCAGCGCTGGTCGTCGGCCGGCGGTACGGCGATGGTTCGCGCCGCCAGCCTGACCGTCGGCGACGCGGTGTTGGCGGCGAACGGCGGCGGGCTGTCGGTGGGGGCCGATGGCCGCGTCGAGGGCGGCCTTAACGTCGACCTCGCCAAGGCGGGCGAAGCGCTGAGCGACATGAGCGGCGGCATCGTCCCGCCGACCTTCAGCTTCGGCGGCGCGACGCTGACGTTCGACCAGGGCCGCACCATGCTGGGCCCCCTTCCCATCGCACCCGCGCCAAGGGT
>CAMLRH010000183.1 GCA_946482375.1 uncultured Caulobacteraceae bacterium
GCGCTTGTCGCATTGTTTTTCGCGGTGGCTATGACGCCATGGGCGCTGGAGGAACGCCTGGAACGGCGCGCCCTCTACGGATTCCAGAAACAATCCGAGTTCCTGATGCAGGCGCGTCCTACGCACCTGGTGTTCTCCTGGGACCACCCGGCGGCGAAGATCCTCGACTATGACTCGATGGCCCAGCTCGGGGGGTGGTTCTTCACCCGCGACGGCATGGCGGTGGAGACCAAGGCCGTTCGCATCGCTGTGGACGAAGACCCCAATCGCCGCCTGCTGGCCGAGGCCAGCGGCGAGCGACCCGCGATCATGTGGATTTATAACAAGGAGCGGAAGTCGGCGGCGCGACTGCATCCGCCGCGCATCGAGACGCTCGCCCCAGACTGGCGCTGCCTGCACTCCCAGAAGGGGCCCCTGGGCGTCATCGCCTGTGCGCCCAAGCGGATGTTCCCTCGCTGAGCCTCTGTAATTTCGAGAGAAATGGTGGACGCGGCAAGGATTGAACTTGCGACCCCCTCGATGTCAACGAGGTGCTCTCCCACTGAGCTACGCGTCCGCCGGGCCCGATCGGGGGCGTGGGAAGGGCGGGGATATACGGGAGGCCGAGGCCGTCTTCAAGCCGCCGCGGCGGGCAATACCTTCTGGATCTCGGTAACGATCTCGCGCAGGTGCACGGGCTTGGACAGCACCTTGGCGCCGGGAGCCGCGGCTTCGGCGGCCGCGAGCGACACGGCGGCGAAGCCGGTGATGAACATGATCGGCGCGCCGGGACGCTTCTCGCCGGCCAGGCGCGCGAGTTCGATCCCGTCCATGCCCGGCATGACGATGTCCGTCAGCAGCATGTCCCACGGCGTGTCGATCACCGCCGCGGCTTCGTCGCCGTCGGCGCAGGCGGTGACCTCGTAGCCCGCCTTCTCGAGGGCCCGGGCCAGGAATCCACGCATGGATTCGTCGTCTTCAGCGAGCAGGATGCGCGACATGGCGTCCCTATTAGCGCGCCAGATGTAAAGCGGCCATGAAAGCCTTTGACCGGCAAAGGTGCGGCGAATACGCACGCTGGCATGAGCGCCCTGCCGCCCTTCGAGGTCCGCACGCCCGAGGGCAAGGCCGGTCCGCTGGTCTTCGCCTCGCCGCACTCGGGCCGCATCTACCCGGCCGAGATGATGGACGCCTCGGCGCTCGACGCGGCGACGATCCGCCGCTCGGAGGACGCCTTCGTCGACGAACTGATCGAGCGCGCCCCCGACCACGGGGCGACCGTGCTGCTGGCCAGGCTGGCGCGGGCCTACATCGACGTGAACCGTGAGCCCTGGGAACTCGACCCGGCCATGTTCGAGGACGAGCTGCCGGAATTCGCCCGCGGCCGCACCGCCCGGGTGGCGGCGGGGCTCGGCTCCATCGCCCGCATCGTCTCCGAGGGGCAGGAGATCTACGCCCGCAAGCTCACCTTTGGCGAGGCCGAGAGGCGGATCGAGGCGGCCCATCGGCCTTACCACGAAGCGCTGGCCGGCTTGCTCGAGAAGACGAAGGCGCGGCACGGCCTCGCCATCCTCATCGACTGGCACTCCATGCCCTCGGCCGCGGCGGCGCAGGCGCGCTCGGGCAAGGGCTGCGACATGGTGCTGGGCGACCGTTTCGGCGCGGCCTGCTCGCCGCTGCTGACCCGGCTGGTCGAGCAGGAACTGGAAGCGATGGGCTACCGCACCGTCCGCAACGCTCCCTACGCCGGCGGTTACACCACCGAGCACTACGGACGGCCCGCCAAGGGCGTCCACGCGCTGCAGATCGAAATCAACCGCGCCCTCTATCTCGACGAGGCGACCATGCAGCCGACGGATGGGTTGGGACGTCTCGCCCGCGACGTTGAGCGGCTGACGCAGGCGCTGGCTGATGCCGACTGGGCGAGGTGGCGCTAAGGCTAGCTGCGTCCTTCGACACGGCGCTGCGCGCCTGCTCAGGATGACTAACTCAGAATTCGTCATGGTGAGCAGCTCGCGAAGCGAGCGTGTCGAACCACGCAAGGCCAAAAAAAAAGCGGCGCCAGACCGGCGCCGCAGTTCATTAGGGAGGAAACGCCCAGGAAGGGCAGAAGCGGCAGGGCCGCCTCACACCCACAAGCTAGGGTGCGGCGCACAATGATGCAAGGAATTTTTTGCGGTGCAGCAGGAGATTTCCGCGACGCCGCTGCAGAATCTCTGCCTTACCAAGAGAAATCGTCCAAAAATCGCCATGCTGCAGCGCAATAACAGAACGCTGTTTCATCAAACGATGAATAAATTCAACGTCCTTCGCGCTGCGGCGCCCTCGCTCTGGCGTTGAAAGGCTCACTCCTGTAGAAGCGCCCGCCTCTTCCTGCCCGAAAGCCGCCCGTTCATGTCCCTGCGGAACATCGCCATCATCGCCCACGTCGACCACGGCAAGACCACGCTCGTGGATCAGCTGCTGGCGCAGTCGGGCATCTTCCGCGCCAACGAGGCGACGACCGAGCGCGCCATGGACTCCAACGACCAGGAGCGCGAGCGCGGCATCACCATCCTGGCCAAGTGCACCAGCGTGCTGTGGCACGGCGCGGCGGGCGACACGCGCATCAACATCATCGACACCCCCGGCCACGCCGACTTCGGCGGCGAGGTGGAGCGAATTCTGGGCATGGTCGACGGCTGCGTGCTGCTGGTCGACGCCGAGGAAGGTGTCATGCCGCAGACCAAGTTCGTGCTCGGCAAGGCGCTGAAGATGGGCCTGCGCCCCATCGTCTGCCTCAACAAGGTCGATCGCCCGCACGCCGACCCGGACCGGGTGCTGAACGACGCCTTCGACCTCTTCGCCAACATGGGCGCGACCGACGACCAGCTCGACTTCCCGCACCTCTACGCCAGCGGCAAGCAGGGCTGGGCGACGCTGGACATGGCCAAGCCCAACGACAACCTGGCCCCGCTGTTCGACCTGATCGTGCGCCACGTGCCGCCGCCGGCGGCCGAGGCGCGCAAGGCCGAGCCGTTCCAGATGCTGGGCGTCCTGATCGAGAGCGACCCCTTCCTGGGGCGGCTGCTCACCGGGCGCATCGAGAGCGGCAGGGCGGTTCCGGGCCTCGCCATCCACGCCCTCTCGCGCGACGGCAAGGAGATCGAGCGTGGCCGCATCACCAAGGTGCTGGCCTTCCGCGGTCTCAAGCGCCAGCCGGTGGACGAGGGCGCCGAGGCCGGCGACATCGTCGCCATCGCGGGCCTTTCCAAGGCGACCGTGGCCGACACGCTGTGCGCCATGGAAGTCACCGAGGCGCTGCCGGCCCAGCCGATCGACCCGCCGACCATCTCCATGACCGTCTCGGTCAACGACAGCCCGCTGGCCGGCCGCGAGGGCGACAAGGTGCAGAGCCGCGTCATCCGCGACCGCCTGCTGAAGGAGGCGGAGTCCAACGTCGCCATCAAGGTGTCGGAAACCGCCGAGAAGGACGCTTACGAGGTCGCCGGCCGGGGCGAACTGCAGCTCGGCGTGCTGATCGAAAGCATGCGCCGCGAGGGCTTCGAGCTCTCCATCAGCCGCCCGCGTGTGGTCTTCCAGAAGGACCCCGACACCGGCGAGCGCCTCGAGCCGGTCGAAGAGGTGATGATCGACGTGGACGATGACTTCACCGGCATCGTCATCGAGAAGCTGTCGGCACGAAAGGCCGAGCTGAAGGATATGGGTCCTTCGGGCGCCGGCAAGACGCGCCTGATGCTGATGGCCCCGTCCCGTTCGCTGATCGGCTACCAGGGCGAGTTCCTGACCGACACGCGGGGCTCGGGCGTGCTGAACCGCGTCTTCAGCCACTACGAGCCCTACAAGGGACCGATCGAGGCGGGCCGCAAGGGCGTGCTGGTCTCCAACTCCGACGGCGAAACGGCGGCCTATGCGCTGTGGAACCTGGAAGAGCGGGGCGTGATGTTCGTCGGCGCCGGCGAGAAGACCTACCAGGGCATGATCATCGGCGAGAACTCGCGGTCCGACGACCTTGACGTCAACCCGATGAAGGCCAAGCAGCTGACCAACGTCCGCGCCTCGGGCAAGGACGAGGCCATCCGCCTCACCCCGCCGCGCCGTCCGACCCTCGAACAGGCCATCGCCTACATCGAGGAGGACGAGCTGGTCGAAGTCACCCCGAAGTCCATTCGGCTGCGCAAGCAGGTCTTGAACCCCTCCTTCCGCAAAAAGCGCGTCAAGGAGGACTAGCCCCCACGCGAAGGTATTGCCGCTTCGCCGTCGGCGTGTAGCTTGGCCTTATGGGTCTTGCACGCCGGATGGGCGGCGCTCTCTTAGCGACGATACTGGCAGCCACTTCATCGCCTGCCGCGGCCGACGAGCTATGTCGTAGGCTGAAGTCTTATCACTCAGCCCCGTTTGACGGCTCAGAACAACCCAATGGCCGGCGGTGGGTAGAGCTCCATTGGGTGGGTTCGTGGCTGGATTTCGAGCACGGCTGGGGCTTCGATTGCAGGGACTCGGGCGATACGGCCTCGCGCACCTTTTGCGCTTGGCTCGTTGATCACAGCCCGTACGAGTTCGCGGTCCACCTGCCGATGAGCATGCTCGAGTGCTACGGCTACCGGTTTCCCATACCTCGAGACCAGTGGGCCAACTGGCGGAGTGACATCAACTTGTGGGCTGACAACCGGAAGCTTCTGCTGGAGATCGACTTCGCTTCGATCAAGGGGGAGACTGGCGCCATTCGACTGTCTTCGTTCGCCGACGATGTGTACGATTCCACAGCCGAGCTGCCGCCCCTCACCCATCTTCCGGAGCCTTCACCCGTCGAATGATGCGCGCAGTTGCTGGCCCGCCACGGCCCAGCTTGCGCCGCAATCGGGTCATCGAACGGGCGCATGCTTACAGCACTGAAAGTTCAGGGCGCAGACGGGCGCCGGGAGGACTTCACATGCGGCTGGCTCTGGTTTCGGCGTTGATCGTCACTTTGGGAGCGCCGACGATTGCGGCGGCCCAGCAGGCTGGAACGCCCATGGGCGACATCCAGGACCTCAACCGGTTCGCCACGCGCGGCTTCATGAACCAGTGGGCGGCGACGCGGCCGGCGGCGCTCTCCGGACTGTCGCAACAGTCGCGCCGCTGGATGAAGCAGCAGGTGCAGCTGCAGGCCGAGACACCCGCCTCGCCCCGTCAGCTCGACGCCACCATCGACGCCATGATGGGCCGCGACATCCACATCCTGGCCAAGAGCGAACGCGCCGATCCGGACGAAGTCCGCGGCGCGGTGCTGCTGAGGATACTCGTCGACACGCACAACGCGCTGAAGCGCGAAGCCAAGCGCAACCCGGCGGGCGAGCCCGGCCAGCGTCCGTGGGAAGAGCGCGTCCTCGAAGCGGACCTCAACATCCGCGAGGCCATCGCCATGCAGGAGTCGGAAACAGCCGTGGCTATGGTGCGCGACTAGCGGCCGCCAGCCGCGTCTCGTCGAACAGCGACTTCGGCTCGGACACCCGAACGGGTCGCCGCCATGTTCCCGACGTGAGAAGCCACCGCTCGAGCCACTGGTTCGCCCGTGCGGTCTGCCCTGACGCGATGTCGTCCCGCACCCTGACAAGCGCCGCATCGGCCTGCAGCAGCCGCGCGCGGACGGGCGCCAGGTCCTCACCGGGGTAG
>CAMLRH010000184.1 GCA_946482375.1 uncultured Caulobacteraceae bacterium
GTCGGAAGAGAACCACTGGATGGTCGCCAATCACGGCATCTTCCATGGATACTACTTCTTCCAGCACCTCGGCCTCGACCGCGACATGCGCGACCAGTTCCGCGGCCACCCGTCGTTCGAACACACGGCCCAGTTCTGCCACCTCTACGACCAGGCCGCCTTCGATCCGGCCTACGAGTCCATGCCGCTGGAAGCCTTCGAGCCGATGCTGCACCGGGTGATGAGCGTACCGAAGCGCTCGATCTACCTGCGCAAGGAAGAGGCGGCCTAGGCGCAACCTGCGCGGCATTAGAGCCGGCCGACGTCTTTTCAGGTCCTCACTTTCCCGCCAAAGTCGGCGGATGAAAACGCTAGTTTGCGCCGCGTTCGCGCTCCTCCTGGCCACCCCCGCATCGGCTCAACAGAACGCCGACGATTGGCTGGAAGACTTGGAATGGGCGTCGAAGCCCTCCGGTAACGACATGGCGAAGTACTACCCGGACCGAGCCTCTAGGAAAGGGCGTGGCGGCTGGGCGATATTGAGCTGCAGGGTCGCCCAGGACCGGCGGCTGACCAAATGCAAGGTGGCCGCCGAGGGCGCCCCGGGCGATGAATTTGGGCACGCTTCATTGGCGCTCACCCCCATGTTCAGGGTGAAAAGGTCGAAGGACGGACGGCCAGTCGAGGGTGGTCGCGTCCGCATCCCAATGAAGTGGTCACTCGAAGGCGATGATGGTCCGCCCATAACCTATCCTGCGGGTGATCCTTCCATGCTCATCCAGGTCGCGGAAACTCAGAATGGCAAAGGCGCCTTTCCGTGCCCTTCCAAGGCTGCTCCGGGCCGGATGTGTCTTTCATTCCCGGTCACGTGGGCGACAAGGCCCAAGATAGAGGATCTCGCGGCGTTGATCGGCAAGGCCGGCGACGGAACCTCGGTTCTCGAATGTTCCGCAGATGCGTCCGGGGCGCTGGAGAACTGCAGGGCGGCGAACACCGCGGCAGGCCTTACCGACAACGAAGTGCTTTCATTGGCCAAACTGTTCAAGGCGGAAATCCCGTCGAGTGGCGAGACCGTGAGCCAACGAGTCATGCTGACCTTCGACTGGAAGGTGCTTCGCACGGCGCTCGAGGTCTTCGAAGCGACCTAGACCCGCGCCTCGCTGAGGTAGGGCAGGAACAGCGCCAGGACCTGACGGAAGCCCCAATCGAGGTGGGCCGGGCCGAGGTCGCCGGTGCGGTGGCGCAGGTCCAGGTAGTCGATCCAGTGGCTGGAGACGATCCAGGCGTTGGCGAGCAGCGGCTCCAGCATCTCGGGCTCCACTGACAGCAGGCCTGAGACGACCTGCTGTTCCAGCACGCGCCGCGAGTCGGCCTCGGCGTCGGCGATCATGGCGGCGGCGCGCTCGCGAAGACCGGGGGCCATCTCGAACAGGGCGGCGGTGTCGCGCTGGACGAAGCGGTAGCGCCAGGCGGTGGCGAACCAGCCGCGCAGGTAGGCGATGTATTCGGCCGGATCGTCGGGACGCTTCACGTCACCCGCCGCCGTTTTGCGGATCTCCGCTTCGAAGGCCTCGAACAGCGCGGTGACCAGCTGCTCCTTCTTCTGGAAGTAATAGTAGAGGTTGCCCTCGTTGATCCCCACGGTGCGCGCGATCTCGGCGGTCGTGACCGAGCGCACGCCGCGGGCGTTGAACAGCTCCAGCGACGCCTCCAGCACCCGGTCGCGGGTTTTCTTCGCCACGAGATCGCCTCTTGCGTTTCTAAGGTGAACACCTTAAATCGCGCTCGCCGATCGGGCAAGCGGAGGATTCGACGTGTCATTCAACGTGCAGGGCGGGGTCGCGGTGGTGACCGGCGCGGCCAGCGGCATCGGGGCGGAACTCGCCCGGCAGCTGGCGGCGAAGGGGTGCGATCTGGCGCTGGTCGATCGCAACGCCGAGCAGCTGGCGGCCGTCGCGGCCGAGGTTCGCTCAAACCGCATCAAGGTCAGCGAGCATTTGCTGGACGTCGCCGACAAGGCCGCCCTGCTGGCGCTGCCCGACGCCATTCTGGCCGAGCACGGCCGCGTCACCCTGCTGATCAACAATGCCGGCGTGGCGCTCATGGGCCGCTTCGACCAGGTGTCGCTCGAGGAGTTCGAGTGGCTGATGGACATCAATTTCTGGGGGCCGGTGCGGCTGACGCACGCCTTCCTGCCGACGCTTTTGAACCAGCCGGCGGCCCATGTCGTGAACATCTCCAGCGTCTTTGGCCTCTTCGCCCCCCCGGGACAGGCGCCCTACGTCGCCAGCAAGTTCGGCGTGCGCGGGTTCTCCGAGACCCTGCGGCATGAGCTGGACGGCACCGGCGTGAGCCTGACGGTCGTTCACCCCGGCGGGGTGCGGACCAACATCGCCACCAGCGCGCGGGTCTCCGGCGCCATCGACCAGGACCTCGCCAAGGAAGCCACCGCGAAGTTCAACACCATGCTGCGCACCTCGGCCAAAAGCGCGGCGGCGACCATCCTGCGCGGTGTGGAACGCCGCGCGCCGCGCGTGCTGATCGGGCCGGACGCCAAGGCCACCGACATCATCCAGCGCCTGATGCCGGGGACCTACTGGGGCCTGATGAAGGGTCTGGCGGGCGACATGAAGAAGTACGTCGGCAAGGTCGGGGACGCCTGAACATGGCCGCGCGCAAGAAGACGGCGAAGGTGGCCGGCGCGGACGTCGATGTGCTGATCGTCGGCGCGGGCTTTTCGGGCCTGGGGCTGGCGATCCGGCTGAAGCAGGCTGGCCGCGGAAGTTTCCTCATCATCGAGAAGGCCGACGAGGTCGGCGGAACCTGGCGCGACAACACCTATCCGGGCTGCGCCTGCGATATCCCCTCGCACCTCTACTCGCTGTCGTTCGAACCGAAGGCGGACTGGAGCCGGCTCTATCCGCCGCAGCCGGAGCTGCTCGACTACCTGACTGAGCTGGCGCGCAAGCACGACCTCTATCGCCACATCCGCCTGAAGACGAAGATGGAGAAGGCGTCCTGGGACGAGGCCGCCGGCATCTGGCGGCTGACCACCGACAAGGGCGACGAGATCACCGCCCGCGTGCTGGTCAGCGCCATCGGCGCGCTGCACATCCCGGCGATCCCGAAGCTGAAGGGCATCGAGACGTTCAAGGGCGCGGCCTTCCACTCGGCCCAGTGGCGCCACGACGTCGACCTGACCGGCAAGAAGGTGGCGGTGATCGGCACCGGCGCCTCGGCCATCCAGTTCGTGCCGCAGATCGCGCCGCAGGTCGGCGAACTGACCCTCTTCCAGCGCACGCCACCCTGGGTGCTGCCCAAGATCGACGGGCCGACCGGGCCGGTGCAGCAGTTCCTCTTCAAGTATCTGCCCGGCTACCGCCGCGCCTTCCGCGCCCTGATCTACTGGATCAACGAGGCCCGGGCGCTGGCGCTGGTCAACAACAGCAAGGCGATCAAGATCGGCGAGGGTTACGCCAAAAGCGTCATCGCCAGGCACATCAGGGACCCCGAGCTGCGCGCCAAGGTGACGCCCAACTACCGCATGGGCTGCAAGCGCGTGCTGCTGGCCAATGACTATTACCCGGCGCTGGCGCGACCGAACGTCGAGGTGGTGACCGACGGCGTGGCCGAGGTGAAGGCCAACTCAGTCGTCGATGCGGCGGGCGTGGAACACCCCGTCGACGCCATCATCTACGGCACCGGCTTCGACGTGACGGACTCGCTGAAGAACCTGCCGATCGCGGGCAAGGCCGGCGTGTCCCTGCGCGATGCTTGGAAGGACGGCGCCCGCGGCTACTACGGCATCACCGTGTCCGGCTTCCCCAACTACTTCATGCTGCTGGGGCCGAACACGGGGCTGGGCCACAACTCGCAGATCGTCATGATCGAGGGCCAGATCAACTACGTCATGAGCGCGCTGAAAAAGCTGGACGCGGGCAAGCTGCGCGCCATCGACCTCAAGCCGCAGGTCCTCGACGCCCACGACCGGCGCATCCAGGAGAAGCTGAAGAGCTCCGTCTGGCAGAAAGGCGGCTGCGTGAGCTGGTATCAGGACGCCAGCGGCCGCAACGTCACGCTGTGGCCGGGCTTCACCTTCGACTACGTGGCCAAGACGCGGAAGGTGAACCTCGACGAGTACGAGGCGGCCTAAACTCCCTTCCCCCTCGAGGGGGGAAGGGTCGGGGATGGGGGTGTGTGCAGGGTGGTGACGGGTAAGCGCGCGCGACTCTGACCCACTTGCGCTCATCGCCCCATCTCAGCGGCCACACCCTCCACCCTGCCCTCCTCCCCTCGAGGGAGGAGGGTTATTGCACCCGCCTCACCTCGAACCCCCGCTGGCGCATCAGCGCCGGCAGGCCGTGCTTGCCGACCATGTGCAGGGCGCCGACGTTGACCAGCTGGACGCCGTTGCCGCGCATCTCGACGGTCAGCGTCCGCGCCCAGGCCTCGTTGCGGTTCTTGAGCAAGGCTGCGTAGAGCGCCGGGTTGTTGCGGCGCATGTCGTCGACCATCCGCCGGGCTAGCCCATCGAGATCGCCTTCGGCCCACGCCTGCTCCAGGCTGCCTGACGGCGGGTGGATCTGGTCTTCGACGACCGACGCGAGGTAGGCGACCTCGGCCTCTTCCGGCAGTCCCGCCAGCATGCGGAACTGCCCCTCCATCGTCTCGAAGGTGCGCAGCGGCTTGGCGGCGCTGGTCGCTTCCCGGGCCAGCACCACGTCTGGGCCGTTGTCGAGCGAGCGACCGTCGGCGCGCGGCGGCTGCACAGACAGGATCATCGCCGCCGCCCATGGGCGCAGCGAGTCAGCCGAGGCCACCGGCACCCGCCGCCGTTCCAGCATCGGCGCCAGACGCGTCATGAGGCGCGGGTTGAGCTTCTCACTGAGCCGCCGTTCCGGATCGACCCCGTAGCGGCTCATCAGCGAGCGGGCCTCGGCGCGGTCAACGGTCGTCTCGACCCAAACGGTGCCCGCCTTGGCATAGACGTCGTTGAACAGCGGCGTGCGCCAGTCGGCGCCCTCGCCCAGCATATGTACGGTGCCGAAGAGATAGATTTCGGAGTCGGCGTCGCGGACCACCCACATCGCCGGTTTGGCGGCGACAGCGCTCGACAGGGCGAACCAGAAGACCGCGATCCCCGCGACCATCCACCCCATCGAGCGCCGGCCCCACGCGCCCCACACTAAACTCAACTGCCGACCCCCGAATGCGGCCTCTCCGGCCCACCTGGCCGGAGGTCAGCGCCAGGCGCTGAAGTGTTTGGATAGCTTGAGACCCTGCGCCTGGTAATGCGACCCGCTGTCGCCATAGAGGCGGCTGGGCCGCTCGGTCAGGGGTTCGTAGACCAGCCGGGCGACGATCTGGCCGTCCTCCAGCAGGAAGGGAGTCTCGTGGCTGCGCACCTCGAGCACGCCCTTGGAGCCCTCGCCGCCGCATTCGGCCGTGCCGAAGCCGGGGTCGAAGAAACCCGCGTAGTGGACGCGAAACTCACCCACCGACGGGTCGATCGGCGTCATATCGGCCGCCTCCAGCACCGGGATCTCGATGCTCTCCTTGCAGGCCAGGATGTAGAACTCGCCCGGATCGAGCACGAGTTCGCCATC
>CAMLRH010000185.1 GCA_946482375.1 uncultured Caulobacteraceae bacterium
TGTGGATCGAGAACGACGACGGCCTGAAGATCGAGCTCTACGCCAAGAACATCCTGGACGAGCAGCCGATCACCGACGCCTTCATCAATTCGGACGACACGGCGTTGACCACGAACGTCTTCACGCTCGACCCGCGCCTGATCGGCCTGTCGATACGTCAGGAGTTCTAATCCCGGCTTCGGTCCCCTTCGAACCGGATGGCTGAGGCGGCGGGAGCGATCCTGCCGCCTCTTTCTTCGCCCGCCTTGAGAACGCCCCGCCGGCGCGCTAAGGGTTGCCCACCCTCGCGCGCGGGCGTGATGTAGTGGTAGCCTGGAAGCTTCCCAAGCTTCTCGTACGGGTTCGATTCCCGTCGCCCGCTCCAACCCTTCGGCCGATCGCGGCTTTGAGGTAGGGTTTTTCGGCGCAGATCTCATCGTACGGTCTGAAGGACTGTGTTGCGGTCCCGGTCGGGTGGGGAGTCATGGCCTCGGCGCCGAAGCCACCGCCGCGTGAAGAGGCCCCGGCGCCGGATGCGCGCGTCGGGGATGGCGAACTGCGCGCATGGCTGCTGCAGCATGGGCCGGCGCTGCGCCGCTACTTCCTGCGCCGGGCCGACGCGGCCGACGCCGACGACCTCGTGCAGGAGGTGTTCCTGGCGCTCCAGGCGCGCGGCGCGGGCGCCCGGATCGACAACGTCGAGGGCTACCTCTTCCGCACCGCCGCCAATGTGCTCGGCATGCGCCGGCGCAAGGGCGGCTGGCGGTGGGGCTGGCAGGAGGAGGTCGAGGAGACCGGCGATCTGGTCGATGAGCTGTCGCCCGAGCGCATCCTGATCGGCAAGCAGGCGCTGGAGCAGGTGGTCGCCGCGCTCGCCGAAATGCCGCCGCGCACCGCCCAGGCCTTTTTCCTCTACCGCTTCGGCCAGCTGTCGCAGGAAGAGATCGCGCGCCGCATGGGCGTGTCGCTCAAGGCCGTCGAGAAATTCCTGAGGAAGGCGCTGCGTCACCTGCTCGACCACGTGGAGCCCGGGCTATGAGCCGCCTGCGGGACGAGATCGCCAGCGACACGCGTAAGGACACAGCCGTCGACTGGTTCCTGCGCCGCGAGGCCGGGCCGTTGACCGCGGAGGAGGGCGCGGCGTTCGAAAGCTGGCTCGCCCAATCGCCGGAGAACGAGCGGATTTACGCCACGCTCGACCTCGCCTGGTCGGTCGCCGGAGACGCCGAAGACCACCCCGTCGTCAGCGCGCGAAACCGGGTTCTGGTCCAGGCCGTCGATCGCGAGCGACGGGTGCGTCGGGCCGTGCTGGTGACGTTGATGGTCGGCGTGGTCGGCGGCGCGGGGCTGGTCTGGCAGACTCTGACCGCGCCCAAGCCGTTGGCGACCCAGTCGTTCGAGACGGCGGTGGGCCAGCAGGCGACCGTCACGTTGCCGGACGGGTCGAAGGTCACGCTGAACACCGACACGGTGGTCAGGACGCGGGCCGACAAGAACCGGCGGCTCGTCTACCTCGAGCGCGGCCAGGCCTTCTTCGAGGTCGAGAAGGACCGCCGCCATCCGTTTGTGGTTTCCGCGGCCGGGAAGACGGTGACGGCGCTGGGCACAGCCTTCGACGTGCGCGTGGATCGCGGCCGGCTGAAGGTCGTGCTGGTGGAAGGCAAGGTGCGGGTCGATACGCCTGTCGCCGCGACCACGGACACGGTGCGTCCGCCGGCGCACGCCACCGAGATGACGGCCGGCTCGCAACTGATCGCGCCGGAAAACGCCGACTGGCGCATGTCGCGCACCGACGTCGGCCGCGAGACCAGCTGGCTGCGCGGCCAGATCACCTTCGACGACGCGCCGCTCGGCGAAATCGTCGCCGAACTCAACCGTTATTCGACGCGAAAACTGGTCATCACCGACGAGCGGCTGGCGGCCGTGCGGCTCGGCGGGATTTACACGCCCGGCGACATCGCCGGATTTTCGCGTGCGCTACGCGCCTATGGCGTGGCCGAGGTGAGCGAAGGGCCTGACGGCCAACTGCGAGTCACGGCTCTGAAAGAAAAAAGCGAGCAGCAAGGGTAGGGGTAGCCGCGCTGGATTTCATCTCTCCAAACAAGGGGGCGAAAGCTCCAGAAAATCAGGGGGAGACTATGCAGCTTTCAGCGAAATCTGTACGCGCGCGCCTGCTTACTGCGGCTTCGGCGCTGGTTCTGACTATAGGCGCAGGTCCGGCTCGTGCCGAAGACCGCCAACCGATCACCATCGCGCCGCAGGCCTTGACGACGGCGCTGCAGGAATTCGGCAGCCAGACGGCGCGCCAGGTGATGTTTTCGCCGGACCTGATTGCCGCGAAGAAAACCCTCGGGGTTTCGGCGGCGACGGACGAGCAGATCGCGCTGGCCGAACTCCTCGCCGGCACCGGCCTCGGCTATCGTAGGGAGGGCGATGTCTATCTGATCGTAAAGGCGGACGCCGGCCCCCAGTCCGGAGGCGCCGCGGGGGACGGCGCTGAAGGCACGGTCGATACGTTGATCGTTACCGCGCAGAAGCGCGAGGAAGACATCCAGGATGTGCCGATCGCGATATCCGCGTTCACGCAAGAGGCACTGGAGCAGCAGAAGATCGAGGGGGGCTTCGACCTCCTGAAGGCGATCCCGAACGTCACCTTCTCGAAGAACAACTTCACCAGCTACAACTTCTCGATCCGCGGGATCGGCACCAAGGCCGTTTCGGCCACGACAGACCCCGGTGTCGCCATCAGCTTCAACAACATGGCGCTGCTGCAGAACCGGCTGTTCGAGCAGGAATACTTCGACATCGAGCGTGTCGAGGTCCTGCGTGGCCCACAGGGCACCCTCTACGGCCGCAACGCCACCTCGGGCGTCGTCAACGTGATCTCCGCCAAGCCGGACATGAACGACTTCTCCGGCTGGGTGAAAGGTGAGGTCGGCAACTATCACTCCAAGCGCGCCTCGGCGATGGTCAACATCCCGGTGGTCGAAGACCGCTTCGCCATCCGCCTGGCGGGCGCCTTTACCGACCGGCAGGGCTACGACTTCAACACCGGCACCGGCAACGCCGTGAACGGCCGCGACCTGTGGTCGGCGCGCCTGACCCTCGGCTTCAATCCCACCGACAACATTCGCTCGAACCTCATCTGGGAACGCTTCGAGGAAGACGACAACCGCTCCCGAACCGGCAAGCAGCTCTGCCACCGCGACCCCGGCCCGTCGGAAGTTGACGGCGTGACGGTCGGCGGCATCCTTTATCTGGGTGTCGATTTCACGCCCCTTCGGGAAGCAATGTTCTCGCAAGGCTGCAAACCGGGGTCGCTGTATGACGATGCGGCGTTCGAAACGCCAAACGGCCTGGCTCTGCCCTTCGTCTTCGGGACATTGGCGACCGGCAGTCTGTTCGGTCTTAACGCCTTCCCGGAATTTACGCTCATCCAGTTGCGTGACCCCTATGGGAACAAGATGCAGTCACGCGATCTTCGCAAGATCGACTCGTTCCTCGACCCGGTTTATCGCGCGAGCGCCGATGTCGTGGAATTCAATCTGGATTGGGATCTTTCAGATAGCTTGACGCTCAGTTCGCAGACCGCCTGGAACAAGGATCAGACGTATTCCTTCCAGGATTTTAACCGCTTCAACACAGATCCAATATTTGCCGATACCTCAAGTTGGCAACCTGATTTCTTCGGCGCGAACCCTTTCCGGTTCATGGCGCCAGGTGGCATATTCTGCGACCCGCAGCTTGGCTGCTCCGACAGGCTCGCCGGCTTCGACATCGCCCAGGCCAAGGGCGAGCAGTTCTCGCAGGAGATCAGGCTGCAGTCGGACTTCGATGGACCGGTGAACTTTAGCGTCGGGGGGAACTACACCCGGTTCAAGACGGTGATCGACTATTATGTTTTCTACAACTTGATCACAGCCCTCGCGCAGATTCCCCTCTTTAATGACCCTCGACAAGCGCCCGGCACGGTCGCCAGTATCGAGCGGTGCTATGTGGGTGTGGACTTCCTCGGCCTCGGCGGCGTCGTCAACGAACCCAGTGGGACACCCGGAACCGCGTGCCCGTATATCGACCCCAATCCCATCGACAGCATCAATGGCGAAGGTCACAACTACTTCCGTTCCAAAAACCCCTTCAAACTCAAGTCGGCCGCGGTCTTCGGTGAGCTGTATTGGGACGTGGCCCCGGAGATCCGGTTGATCGCCGGCCTGCGCTATACCGATGACCGCAAGACGTTCATTCCTGTTCCCAGCCAGGTTCTGCTGTCAGAAGGGGTGGTAGGCGGCGGGACGGTGAACCGCGGCTATCCCGAAGATCCGCCGATCAAGCAGCGCTGGGGTGAGTGGACCGGGCGGCTCGGCGTGGACTGGAAGCCCGACCTCACCTTCACTGATGACACCATGGTCTATGCCACGCTGTCTCGCGTGTACAAGGCCGTCGTCGCCAACACGCCGTCACCGGGGTTTGGCGATAAGAGCTTCAATGACTACGGGATGGAGCTATACGGGTTTCCCCTTGGCGGCCCTCTGTTTGACGAACCGGTCCTTAGCCTGACCGGCGTCGATTACGAGGCGACATTCAAGCCGGAGTTCGTCAACGCCCTGGAACTCGGCGCCAAAAACACTCTCTTGCAAGGCGCGTTGACGCTCAATGCCTCAGGGTTCCTGTATGATTATACCGACTACCAGGTCTCGCAGATCCGTAACCGGACGGCGGTCAACGAAAACTTCGACGCGAAGATCTGGGGCCTGGAGCTGCAGTCCATTTTTGCCCCCAGTCGTAACCTCCAGGTAATCGCCAACATCGGCTATCTGCATACCGAGATCGCTGACGGTGAGAGTTCCATTGACCTGATGGACCGTACGCAGGGCAATCCTGACCTGGTCTTGGTAAAGCCCTGGGTTCAGATACCCTCAAACTGCGTCGTTCCCGTCTGGATTGCCACGGCCTGGATTCAGTCCGGGAATGGATTTGGTTCCTATCAGGAACTCTGCGGCGGCACCGCCGGTCTTCCCGACCTTTTCACCCTTCCCTTTACCGATCCCGAGACAGATGAGTATTACGACCCGACCTATTACGACGGCATAAACCATCCACTGAACATCAACGGCGGCACCGGCATTAAAGCTGACCTCGGCGGCAATGAACTGCCGAACGCGCCGCACTGGACCGCCAACGTGGGCGCCCAGTACGGCTGGGACTTCCTCGAAGGCTGGCGTGCGACCGTCCGCGGTGACGCCTACTGGCAGTCGCAGTCGTGGCACCGGGTCTACAACACCGCGCCCTACGACAAGCTGCACGGCTGGTACAACCTCAACCTGTCGGTGTGGATCGAAAAGCCGGACGTCGATCTGCGGATCGAGCTGTACGCCAAGAACCTGCTGGACGAGACGCCGATCACCGACGCCTTCCTGAACTCGGACGATACGGCGCTGACGACCAACGTCTTCACGCTGGATCCCCGCCTCATCGGGCTGTCGATCCGCAAAGAGTTCTAGGCCCGGCTTCGGTCCCCTTCGAACCGGTTCCTGAGGCGGCGGCTCCAACCGCCGCCTCTTTCTTTTGCCGGCCGCAAAAAATCTCGCACCACCCGGTAAGCCT
>CAMLRH010000186.1 GCA_946482375.1 uncultured Caulobacteraceae bacterium
GCGGATCCTCCCGTGGGCACCGGTCTCGGAAACCTGCCGCGCCACCTCGGTCAGGCGCGCCACCAGCCCGCCAACATCCTCAGCCGATAGGGTCGTCACCGTGCGGGCCAGGTCTAGGGTGAAGGGTTCCAGCAGCGCCGGGTTGGGAACCGATTTCACGAGGTCGGCAGCGCCCAGCGCCCACAGCGTCAGGAAGTCCTGCGCGAACCGCTCGCCATGCATCGGCCATGTCGCCGGCCGCACGCTGTGGCCGAGGTCGCCCAGCATGGCGGCGGTAGATTCGACGGCGGCGCGGACCTCGATGTCCGGCTGGCGACCAACGGCGGTGTCGAGGATCATGCCGACCCGCAGGCGCCGGCTCGACGGGCCGCTGACCAGACCGACCGGCGGCAGGGCCGCGCCCGCGCCGGTCTTTTCCACGAGGCTGAAGAGCATGGCGCTGTCGCGGACCGAGCGCGAGACGGCGAGCTCCACGCCGATGTCGGTGACGGCGACGTCGGGGTCCTTCTGCACCGTCCGCCCGCGCGACGGCTTGAGCCCGAACAGACCACAGCAGGAGGCGGGGATCCGGATTGAGCCGCCGCCGTCGCTGGCGTGGGCGATCGGTACGACGCCCGCCGCCACGGCCGCCGCCGCGCCGCCGGAGGAGCCGCCCGACGAGCGGCTCGGGTCCCAGGGATTGCGCGTCGGCGCGAACGCCAGCGGCTCGGTCGTCGGCAGGAAGCCGTGTTCCGGCGTCGTCGACTTGCCGATGGAGACGAAACCGGCCCGCTGCCAGGCCGCCGCGTGCGCGTCGATCTCCGTCGGCAGCGGCAGGTCCCTGGTATAGGCCGCGCCCTTGCGGGTCGGCAGACCGGGGATGTCGACCAGGTCCTTCATCAGGGTCGGCACGCCCGCGAACGGCCCGGCGGGCGGCGCGCCAGCGGCCTGCATCGCGCGCGCGAAATCGGGCGCCACGATGAAGTTGAGTTGCGGCTGCAGGGCCTCCGCGCGCCGGATGGCCTCGCCGACCGCCTCCCGCGCCGTCATCTCGCCCCGGCGGATGCGCAGCGCGATCTCGGTCGCGTCGGGCGTCCAGCCTTCGACAGGCGCTGTCGTGCGCGGCGGCGTTGTCGCGCAGGCCGAGACCGAAAGGGCGGAGGCGGCGGCGAAGAGGCCACGGCGGGTGATGAAGCTCATGCGGGGGACCTTCGGCTTGGGGTGCGATAACGGTGGACCCGACCGGTGGAGCTTGGCAAGCCGTCACCATGGGCCGCAAACGCGCCGACATCGTGCTGGTGGAGCGAGGCTTCTTCGAAAGCCGCGCCAAGGCCCGCGCCGCCATCGAGGCGGGCGGCGTTACCGCAAACGGGCGGCCCGTCGGCAGGGCCTCCGACCTCATCGACGACGCGGCCGAGATCGTCGCGGAGGCCGCCCATCCGTGGGTCGGCCGCGGCGCGCTGAAGCTGGCGCATGCGCTGGCGCTGTGGCCGGTTGAAGTGGCGGGCCGGATGGCGCTGGACGTCGGCGCCTCGACGGGCGGCTTTACCGAGGTCTGCCTGCAGCGGGGCGCGGCGAGAGTCTATGCCGTCGATGTCGGCCGCGATCAGCTGCATCCGAAAATCGTCGCCGACCCGCGCATCATCGACCTTTCCGGGACCGACGCCCGCGACCTCGACGACAACCTGATCCGCGAGGCGCCTCAGCTCGTCGTCAGCGACGTCAGCTTCATCAGCCTCGAAAAGGCGCTGCCCGCCGCCCTGTCGCTGGCCGCGCCGGACGCCGACCTCGTCGCGCTCGTGAAACCCCAGTTCGAGGTCGGCCGCGAACACGTCGGCAAGGGCGGGGTGGTGAAGGATGAGGCGGCTCGCCAGCGCGCCCTCGCCAACGCCATCGCCTTCCTCGAAGCCTCAGGCTGGTCCGTGCAGGCGCATGCCGAAAGCCCGATCACCGGCGGTGACGGGAACGTCGAATACCTCGTCTGGGCAAAGAAAAAGGCCGCCCGTGCTGGGGGAGCACGGGCGGCCTCAGATGCCGACTAAGCTCAGGCCTTAGTCGACAACCTGGTACTGGCCGGAGGCGTCACGGCAGACGCGCACGAAGCGCTTCTGCTGGCGGCCGTCGGGCAGATAGATCGGGCTCTCGGCCAGTTGGCACTCCTCGGCGCTAGGGGCGCTCGACACCGGATAGCCGTAGGCCTGGCCGTAGCCGCCCTGTCCGTAGGGCGTGCTGTACTCGTAGTGGTACTCGCGGTTGTCATAGCCGCCCGCGTAGGGCCGCGCGTCGTACGGTGCGCCGGCGTAGGGCGCGCCCGCCGGCAGCGGAGCCGGTTGGGCATAGGGCGCCGGTTGCTGCGGATAGGCGCCCGGCGAGCAGGCCGCCGAGTCGTTGCCGACCTTGGCCCCGACCACCGCGCCGAGCAGGCCGCCGAGCACCGCGCCTTCGGTGCGCACGCCCTTGGCGGCGATGCCGCTGCCGATGGCCGCGCCGATGGCCGCGCCGCTCAGGCCGCCGACCGTCTGGCGGTTGGTGGTGTCGCGGGCGCAGGGGTCATAGTAGCCGCCGCCCTGATAGCCGTAGCCCGGGTAGGCCTGGGCCGAGGCGGTGGTGGCCAGGCCGCCGACCATGGTGGCGGCGAGAACGCCAGCCATCAGCGCCTTGCTCTTGTTCGAGATACTCATTGGGTTTGTCCCTTTCACGATGATCTGTGGAAGCCGCTAGCTGCGGCCGCTCGGCCGCCAGACGCCATCGCGTCCGCGGCAAACTTCGAAGGTCTGGCTGTACTCCTGCACCCAGCGGCAGTTGGATCGGTGGCTGGCGATGCGGTCGGGGTAGTCGAGGCAGCGCACCGTCGACTTGCCGACGTGGTAGCCGGTGGCCGCGCCGAGCGCGCCGCCGAGCACGGAGCCTTCCGTCCGCGCGCCGTTGGAGGCCATCTGCGAGCCGACGAAGGCCCCGAGCAGGCCGCCCGCGACCGCGCCCTTCACCCCCGCCGAACGCTTCTGCTGGGCGCAGATGTCGCCCGAGCCGTAGGAACTGTAGCTCTGCGCGACCGCAACCTGCGGCGCGGCGAAAGCCGGAACGATGATGGCGGCGGCGCTGGCGAGCGCGACAAGCGTCTTCATGAAACTCTCTCCTCCTTGGGCGAATCGGATTCGCCGTCTGGCAGGTTCACGTTTGGCGCTCGCTGCCTGAACGAACCTTGAGCGGGTCGTTCATCTTCGTTTATGCGGGCGCGTGAGGTGGCGATGGCGCTGAGTGAACTCGAGATCGCGCGGATCGGCGCCCAGGGCGACGGGATTGCGGCAGGGCCCGTGTTCGTGCCGCTGACCCTGCCGGGCGAACGGGTCAGCGCGCGCATCGAGGGCGACCGCGCCGACCTCGTCGAGGTGCTGAACGTCAGCCCGGAGCGGATCACGCCCGTCTCGCCGCACTATGGCGACTGCGGCGGCTGCGCCCTGCAGCACTGGGCGCATGGGCCTTACCTCCTCTGGAAGGCCGAGCAGGTGCGCCTGGCGCTCGCCCGCGAGCGGGTCGAGACCGAGATCCTGCCGCCATTCGCCGCCGCGCCCGGCACGCGCCGCAGGCTGGCGCTCCACGCCCGCAAGACGAAGGACGGCGTCCAGATTGGCTTCAAGGCGCGCCGCTCCTGGCGGCTGGTGGCGGTGGAGGTGTGCCCCATCGCCGATCCGCGCCTTGTCGCCGCCTTCCCCGCGCTGCGCCGTCTGGCCGAGCCCTTCCTCGAACACCCGAAGTCCGCGCCGACGCTGCACGTGACCTGGACCGCCACCGGCCTCGACGTGGACATCACCGGCGTCGAGCGGAAGAGCGGTGGGCTCTCGGCCGACGCCCGCATGCAGGCGGCCGAGGCGGCTTCGGCCGGCGACATGGCCCGCGTCACCATGTCGGGCGAGATCGTCTACCAGGCCCGCCAGCCGATGGTGCGGCTCGGTCCCGCCGTCGTCGCCCTGCCGCCCGGCGCCTTCCTGCAGGCCGTGCCGCAGGCAGAAAAGGCGATGGCCGACTTCGCCGTCGAGGGCGTGGCGGGCGCGGCGCGGATCGCCGACCTCTATTGCGGCGTCGGCACCTTCACCTTCCGATTGGCCGAGGTCGCGCCCGTGCTGGCGGCGGACTCTTCGGCGCCCGCCATCGCCGCGCTGAAGGCGGCGCAGGGGACGGCGGCGGGCCTGAAACCCATCACGGCCGAGGCGCGCGATCTCGTCCGCCGTCCGGTGCTTTCCTCCGAATTGGCCAAAATCGACGCCGTCGTCCTCGACCCGCCCCGCGCCGGGGCCGCCGAGCAGGCGGGAGAGATCGCGCGCTCGAAGACGCCGCGCGTGGCCTATGTCTCCTGCAATCCCGCGACCTTCGCCCGTGACGCCCGCACCCTGGTCGATGCCGGTTTCACGCTGGAGCGCGTTCTGCCGGTGGACCAGTTCCTCTGGTCGCCCCACATTGAGCTCGTCGGCATCTTCACGAGGTAGGCATGGCGCAGGGCAGGCGAGGGGCGTTCGCGCTGGACGCGGCGATCCACACCGCCGCGGCCGCCGCCAAGGCCGCCTGGTGGACCGCCGCCGGCCGCGCCACCCGCGCGCTCGTCCGTCCTACAGAGGGCGAGCAGGCGACCGCTTTCACGCCGACCACCCCACCTGTCTCGGCCAAACGCCTGCGCGCGGCCTACTTCGAGGCTTTCGAGAAGGACGCCCGCGATGTCGCCGCGGGCCTCTATCCGGCCATGGACACCGACGTCGATCCGGCCAAGGTCTTCCGCCGCGCCGCCGACGTGCTGACCGACGCGAAGGAGGTCGACGCGCGCCGGCGCCGGGCCGAGGGCGTCGAGGTTCGCGATGCGGTGAATTCCGACGCTTATCCAACCTATTACCGGCAAAACTTCCACTATCAGACCGGCGGCTGGTTCACGCCCGAAAGCGCCCGCCGCTATGAAGCCCAAGTGGAGGCGCTGTTCTCCGGCGCGGCAGGGGCCATGCGCCGACGGGCGCTGTCGCTGCTGGCCAGGGCGTGGCGCGGGCGCGACCATCGCGGCCTGACGATCCTCGACCTGGCCTGCGGCTCGGGCGGCTTCCTGAAGGATCTCAAGGCGGCTTTCCCGAGGGCGCGGGTGGTCGGTCTCGACCTCTCTCCGACCTACACCGTCGAGGCTCGGGGTCGCTCCGGCCTGCCGGTGACGCAGGCCAACGCCGAGCGACTGCCCTTCGCTGACGCCAGTCTCGACGCCGTGACCTGCATTTACCTCTTCCATGAGCTACCGCCGAGGGTCCGCCCCCGCGTCGCCGCCGAGATCGCTCGTGTGCTGAAGCCGGGCGGCGTGCTGGCCTTCGCCGATTCCGTCCAGCCGCAGGACGAACCGGACCTCGCCCGCCTGCTGGAGGCCTTCCCCGCCTTCTTCCACGAGCCCTACTATGGCTCCTACGCCACGACGGACCTGCCGGCCCTGTTCACCAAGGCGGGGCTGGCGCCGTCCGGAGAGGACAAGGCCTTCCTGACGAAAGCGCTCATTTTTACGAGACGTTAAACGCGTCTCCTAAGCGGCCCTTAAGGGCGTCGGTTTACATCGTTTCC
>CAMLRH010000187.1 GCA_946482375.1 uncultured Caulobacteraceae bacterium
CTTCGCCTTGCTGTCGGCGGAGAGCGCCCTGAACAGTTGCTCGCGGGTCAGCTTGTAGGCCGCCCCGCGCTTGTCGTTGGCGACCACGATGCCGTCGTAGCCGATCTTGATCTCGACGATGTCGGTGACGCCCGCCGCCTGGCAGGCGTCCCACTCGGACTTCTTCATAGCGCGCGAGGCGTTGGCGATGTCGGGCGCGTCGGCGCCGGCCGACGAGCAGAACATCTTGAAGCCGCCGCCGGTGCCGAGCGACTCGACCTTCGGCGCGGGGCCGCCCGAGGTGCGCGAGACCGTCTCGGCGACGCGGGTGGCGAAGGGGAAGACGGTCGAGGAGCCCGCGGCCCAGACCTGGCCCTCGGTAGAGGAGGCCGTTTCGGCCGGGCGGTCGGATTGGCCACAGGCGGCGAGGGTCAGGAGGCTGATGGCGGCAAACGCGGCTGTTCGCATGAATCTCGTCCTTTCAATTCGGACGAGCCCATACCCGCGGCGTGCAACAGTTCCGTGACGATCAGGCCGGGAAGTAGGCGGTGAAGGCCGCGCCCTTGCCCTCCGCGCTCTCGACGGCGAGGCCGCCGCGGTGGCGGTTCATGATGTGCTTGACGATGGCGAGGCCAAGCCCCGTCCCCGACTTCTCGCCGCTCTTCTGGCCCGGCGCGCGATAGAAGCGCTCGGACAGGCGCGGCAGGTGCTGGCGGGCGATGCCGGGGCCCTGGTCGGCGACGCGAACGCCGACGTAGCGGGCGGCGCCGTGGTCGGGCGTGAGCAGCGACTGCCGCGCGCCGTCCTCCAGCCTCGGCACGACGATGTCCTGCGTCGTGCCCTCGACCATCTCGACGCTCACCGCGCCGCCCGCCGGCGTGTACTTCACCGCGTTCTCGATGAGGTTCTGAAGGACCTGCACAATCTGGTCGCGGTCGCCGTCGATGGTCACTGGCCCGGCGGGCGTGAAGTCGACGCGGGCCTGCTGCTCGGCGATCTGGGGGGCCAGCGCGCCGATCACGTCGGAGACCGCCGTGGTCAGATCGACCTCGCCGCAGGGCGGAATATGCTCGTTCAGCTCGATGCGCGAGAGCGCCAGCAGGTCGGCGATCAGGCGGCCCATGCGCTCGGCCTGGGTGTGCATGATCGACAGGAAGTGGTCGCGCGCGGCAGGGTCGTCCTTTGCATGGCCGCGCAAGGTCTCGATGAATCCCGCCAGCGAGGCCAGCGGCGTGCGCAGTTCATGGCTGGCGTTGGCGAGGAAGTCGGCGCGCAGCCGCTCGCTGCGGCGCGCATCGGTCTGGTCGCGGAGAATCAGCAGCGCCCTGCCCTCGCCCAGCGGCCGCGTCAGCGCCAGCCAGTGACGGTCCTGGGCGCCGACGGCGTCGTAGGCGGCTTCGCCTTCCGCGTCGTCGAACAGGCTGGCCTCGACGGCTTCCAGCACCTTCGGATGGCGGATTGCGGAAACCAGCGGCGAGCCGTCGCCGCGCAGCCGGAAGAGCTCTCGCGCGGCGGCGTTGGCGAAGGCGATACGCAGCGAAAAGGCGTCCTCGCGGGCCGTTCCCGCCACCACAATTACCGGGTCGGGCAGCCGTTCCAGAATGGCGGCTTCGGGCTGCGGCGACGATGGCATGGAAGAGGCTCGATTCCTTCAGAGCGCCCGGCTATGTTCGCCTCACATATGGCGCCCAATGGAGCCTTGCGATAGACGAGGCGGTCCCTCGGGCGACACGGCGTAGCTGACGCAATTTCGCCGCATCGCACGGGGTACGAAGGGGGTCCTGTTTTTCGGGGTGTTTACTCGCATGCATCGCAAGCGTCTGGTTGCCACGGTCGCGGCCGCTCCTCTGCTGGTTTTCGCGCACGCCGCGTGGGCCACGGACATCACCACCGCGGTCACCACCCCGGTGAAAACGTCCGACACCAATCAGGACGTGAAGGTCACCAGCACCGGCAGCATCAAGCCGACCGTCGCCCAGCCGGCGCTGCTGATGGACACCAACCACAACATCACCAACGAGGGCACGATCGGCACGACCGGCGTGAACGACTCGACCGGCATGCAGGCCCAGGGCGGCCTCGACGGCGATGTGACCAACAAGGGTCGCATCGAGATGGTCGAGGACCATACTCCGACCGATACCGATCCCGACGGCGACGGACCCCTGACCGGCGACGGTGACCCCGACGGGCCGTTCGCGCTGGGCTCGGGCCGCTACGGCATCCGGGTCACCGGCCCGGGAACGCTGACCGGCAATGTGCTCAACGAGCGTGGCGCGTCGATCACCGTCGAGGGCAACAGCTCGGCCGGCATCAGCATCGAATCGGCGCTCACCGGCAACCTGATCAACAACGGCTCCATCAGCGTCGTCGGCGGCAACCCGCACAACAGCGATGTCGTTGGTCAGGAGAGCTATGGCGTCCGTACAACCGGCGACATCACCGGCAACGTCGGCCTGAACGGCTCGATCGGCGTGGTCGGCGAGGGCTCGGTCGGCGCGGCCATCGACTCCGATGTCAGCGGCGACCTCGTGATCCAGGGCGCCATCTCGGCCCGCGGCTTCCGCTCGGCCACGCGGCCGGCGTCGGCGGAAGACCGGGCCAAGCTCGACGCCGACGACCTGTTGATCGGCGGCCCGGCGGTGCGCGTTTCGGGCAACGTCGGCGGCGGCATCCTGCTCGACGTCCGTCCGGCTGACCTGGACGACGAAGAGGACGACGAGGACAACGACGGCATCGACGACGCCAACGAAGGCAACGCCGCGATCAGTTCGTTCGGCACGGCGCCGGCGCTGCTGATCGGCTCGACGACCGAAGCCATCACCATCGGCCCGGTTGGAACCGGCGACGACGCGGTGGCCCTGATCTCGAAGGGCTCGATCAGCGCCGACGGCGTCTACGACAACCTGGCCGCCACGGCGCTGAAGATCGGCGACGGCCAGACCACGACCCTGACCGGCGGCATGCGCAACGAAGGCGCGATCAACGCGCGGGCGTTCAACGCCAACTCGACCGGCATCCTGCTGGACGGCAGTGAAGATGGCGACGCGGTGCTCGGCGGCGCGCTCGTCAACGAGGGCGCCATCACCGCGCAGATGCTGGCCAACTCGGCGCCGCTGATCCCCGAGAATGCGCCTCCGGGCTTCCCGACCCTGGGCTTCGAAGGCTCGTTCACCGCCACCGCCATCCAGTTCAACGAAAATGTCGTCGCGCCCCGGATCGACAACAGCGGGGTCATCTCGGCCGGCGTCTTCGGCGAGAACAGCAAGGCCGTCGCCATTCAGGATCTGTCGGGCTCGCTGACCCAGATCAACAACACCGGCCGCATCCAGGCCGTCATCACCCCGACCGACGACGCCGCCGACACCGACGACGACGACATCAATCCGGCGAACGAGGAAATCCGCGGCGAGCGCGTCGCCATCGACGTAACCGCCAACACCAGCGGCGTCCTCATCCACCAGACCGGCGTCGACGACGGCGACGATGACGGCGATGACGCCACGACCGATCCCGATGTTGACGGCGATGGCGTCGACGACGCCGACGAGCCGCTGATCTTCGGCAACGTCTATCTCGGCTCCGGCGGCGACGAGATCCGGCTCGCCAACGGCGCGCTGCAGGGCGACGTCCACTTCGGCGACGGCCAGGACGAGCTGAACATCTCCGGCGGCGCGGTTATGACCGGCCGCATCTTCGAGAGCGACGGCCAACTGGACATCAACGTCACCGATGGCCGGCTGAACGTCCTCTTCGACACGGACCCCGATCTCCCGGACGCCGAAAGCGGCCGCGTCATCACGGGCACCAGCCTCAACGTCGGCGCGGACGGCGTGCTGCTCGTCTCCATCAACGGCGCGGACAACACGTCCAACCTGTTTGACGTGACGACCGCGACCTTCGCGGACGGCGCCCAGGTCGGGGTGGCGCTCACGGGCCTGATCGACTTCGCCACGCCCACCGAGAACAAGGACTTCCTGATCGTCGACGCCGACAACCTGACGGTCGGCGACCTCAATACCGACCTGCTCGGGATTTCGCCCTACATCTACAATGTCGGCGTCACGGCCGACGCGGCGAACGACGACCTCTACCTGTCCGTTCGCCGCCGGACGGCCACCGAAATCGGCCTGAACCCGGCGCAGTCCGCCGCCTTCAACGCCGTCTACGACGCGCTCAGCCAGGACGAGGACGTGCGCGACGCCTTCCTCGCCCGCTTCACCCGCGACCAGTTCCTGCAGCTCTACAACCAGATGCTGCCCGACCAGGGCGAGGGCCTGTTCAGCGCCATCGACTACGCGCACGTGACCATCGGCCGGGCCGTCGCCACGCGCCCTGACCCGCGCCTGCGCTACGGCCCCGACAGCTTTTGGCTGCAGGAGCTGAACCTGCAGGTGAAGCGCGACGGCGGCGAGACGCTCGGCTCCGAGGCCAAGGGCTTCGGCTTCGTCGGCGGCTACGAGGCCATGGACGACAAGGGCGGCGCGCTCGGCCTCATGCTGGCCTACGTCAACGCCGAGGAGAACGACGACGCCGCCATGGTCGGCGAGCAGACCTCGGTGTCGCTGGTCGAAGGCGGCGCCTACTGGCGCAAGGCCGCCGGCTCATGGCTGTTCAGCGTCCGCGGCGGCGGCGGCTACGCCTTCTTCGACGGCGATCGCAAGTTCGTGGCGCCCCAGGAGCAGACCATCCGCACCGCCAGCGCCGACTGGAATGGCTGGCTGGCCACCGCCGGCGCCTCCGCCGCCTACGAGGCCCGCTTCGGCCGCTACTATGTGCGGCCGCTGGTCGGCGTCGACTACCTCTACATCAGCGAGGGCGAGCGCGAGGACAGCGGCGGCGGCGACACCTTCAACCTGACCATCGAGGAACGCACCTCGAGCCGTCTGTCGGCCAGCGCCGAGCTGGCGCTGGGCGCCGAGTTCGGCCGCGACTTCTGGTGGCGTCCCGAGGTGAAGGTCGGCTACCGCCAGGTGCTCTCGGGCGAGGTCGGCGAGACAACCGCGAGCTTCGCGGGCGGCACGCCGTTCACGCTGGTCGCGCAGGATGCCGGCGACGGCGCGCTGATCGCGGGTCTGGCCATCCGGGCGGGAACGCCGATGTCCTACCTGGCCGCCGAGCTCGAGATGGAGCGGGTCAAGAACGAGCAGCGCTACAAGGCCCTGCTGTCCGGACGGGTGATGTTCTAGGTGGGATGGGTCGACGTCGTCGGCACAGGCGCCGCCCTGTGCTCGATGGCGAGCTTCACCCCCCAGCTGATCAAGATCTGGAAAGAGCGCGACGCCTCGTCGGTGTCGCTGCGCATGTACGCGATCACCTGCACGGGGTTCGCGCTGTGGATCACCTACGGCGTGCTGCTGAAGAGCTTCCCGATCATCGGCGCCAACACCGTCTGCCTGATCGAGGCCGCGACGATCCTGGTCCTCAAGTGGCGGTTTGAGCGGGGAACACTTGATGCTCCCCCCTAGGGGGAGCTGTCGCGAAGCGACTGAGGGGGCCAGCCGCATGCCCCCATCCCCGGCTTCGCCGGTACTTCCCCCAGAGGGGGAAGATCAGCGAAG
>CAMLRH010000188.1 GCA_946482375.1 uncultured Caulobacteraceae bacterium
TGGCCCCGGAACGCTGGTCGCGAATCCGGGTCGTGCTGGAGCGAGCCTTCGAGCCCTTCCGTCGTGTGGAACGCACCGGCGTGGGCGTCCCGGGCGCGGGTCTTGGGCTTTCGCTGGCCCGTCGGCTGGCGATCCTGATGGGCGGCGAGCTGACCGGCCAGAGCGCCATCGGCGTGGGCAGCTGCTTCACCCTGCTCATGCCCTACGACGCCGCCACGGTGCTGGAGCCGACCGAAACGGCTCTGGAAGAGATTGAAAGCGGCCGGCACCTGAAGGTGCTGATCGCCGAGGACGACGCCCTCAACGCCGCCATGCTGCGGGCGATCCTGGAGCAACTGGGCCACCAGGTGGTCCACGCCCAGAACGGACGCCGCGCGCTCGACCTCGCCAGCACCATCGACTTCGACCTCGTCATGCTCGACGGCCGCATGCCGGTGATGAGCGGCGCCGCCACCGCCGAGGCGCTGCGCAAGCTGGACGGCCCGATGGCGCGCGTGCCGATCATCGCCGTCACCGGCGGCGACGCCGAGGAGGCGCAGGAGTGCCTCGACGCCGGCGCCGACGCCGTGCTGCGCAAGCCCGTGACCGTGGCCGCCGTCGCGCGCGCTGTCGTCGACGCCAGCACCACCGCAAAGCCAAGCAAGACCAGCCGCAAGGCCGTCGCTTAAGGCTTCCCTCCGCCGAGCAGCCCCGCCACTATGGCTTCCAAACAGATGTTTGGGAGACGGGCGTGCTCGAAGGGCTCAAGGTCGTTGAACTGGCCACTTACATCGCCGCCCCGGGCGCGGGCGGCATCATGGCCGACTGGGGCGCCGAGGTTATCAAGATCGAGCCGCCGCGCGGCGACCCGATGCGCCAGTTCTTCGACACTCTGGGCGCCGAGCAGGACTCCAACCCCGTCTTCGAACTCGACAACCGCGGCAAGCGCGGCGTGGTGCTGGACATCGCCAAGCCCGAGGCCCGCGAGGCGGCGATCCGGCTGGTGCGCGAGGCCGACGTCTTCCTGACCAACGTGCGTCCGCAGGCGCTGAAACGCGCCGGCATGGACTGGGAGACGCTGCGCCAGGAGAACCCGCGCCTGATCTACTGCAGCCTGACGGGCTATGGCCTGCAGGGACCCGACGCCGACAAGCCGGGCATGGATGTCGCTTCCTTCTGGTCACGCTCGGGGGTGGGCGCGATCACGGCGCCCAAGGGCGTCGACCCCTTTCCCATCCGCACCGGCATGGGCGACCACGTCTGCTCGCTGGCGACGGTGTCGGCGATCCTGGCCGCGGTGGTCGAGCGGCAACGCACGGGCGAGGGTCGGCTGGTCGAGACCTCGCTGATGCGGGCGGGCGTCTACGCCATCGGCTCGGACATGGCGATCCAGCTACGCCTCGGAAAACTGGCCTCCACCCGCCCACGGGAACAGGCGGTGCAGCCGCTGGCCAACTTCTTCCAGACGGCGGACGGACGCTGGGTCAACCTCGTCGTGCGCCAGGGCGGCCACGACTGGCCCGGCATCGCGGCGGCGGCGGGCAAGCCCGAACTGGTCGACGACCCTCGGTTCGCGTCTTCGCGGTCGCGGCGTGAGAACGGCCCGGCGCTGGTGGCCGAACTGGACGCATGCTTCGCCGTCCTGCCCTACGCCGAAGTGGCCTCGCGGCTGGATGCGGCCGACATCACCTGGGCGCCCTATCAGACCCCGCGCGAGCTGGTGGAGGACCCGCAGGCGCACGCCGCGGGCTGCTTCGTCGAGTCCGCCGACGGCAAGGGCCTCATGCCCGGCGGACCGGCCCGTTTCCCCGGCGCCGACGACGGGCCGAAAGGCCCCGCGCCTCATCTCGGCGAGCACACGCAGGAAGTGCTGGCGGAGCTGGGCTACAGCGCCGCGGAAATTGCGGCGATAACGGCCTGAAATCCGTCCAAGCTTGGCCACAAACCGGGCGGAGCCTCGGCAGGGTGACGTAACGTCAATCCGAGCCCGAGGAGGCCGCCATGATCGCCACGCGTAGCTTGCCCCTGCCCTTCGCCGCCGACGAGCGCGGCGGCGCCCGCTTCAGCCGGGGCCAGACGGCAGCCATAGGCTTCTCGCTGGCGGTGCATGCGGCCCTGATCGGCTACCTCGCCTACCAGAAGTGGACGCCGGTGATCGAAAAGCAGGACGTCACGCCGGCCATCGTCATCGACAACTGGATCGACCCGCCCAAGCCGAAGCCCGCCCCGGCCGCGCCCCAGTCGCCGGTGAAAATTCATCAGCCGGTCCCCCAGCCCTTCCAGCCCATCGACACCCTGCCCACACGGATCATTCCGGGCGACGAGGACATCACGAACACCCTGCCGCAATCGGTCACCCTGTCGGGAACCGGTGACGACGAGGGCGTGGGCGTGAGTGTGGGGACGGCGCAAACTCCGGTTCCGGTCATAGGCAGGCCAGACTGGATCAAGAAGCCTGGACCGAAGGAATTCGCCCGGCACTACCCTGAGCGGGCGATCCGCAGGGGTGTCTCGGGGGCGGCGACGCTCGACTGCCGCGTCGCGGCCAACGGCACGGTCAACAGCTGCCGCGTCGTCGACGAGAACCCCGTGAACTACGACTTCGGCTCGGCGGCGATCAAACTCTCGAAGTACTTCGTCATGCGCCCGCGCACCGAGGACGGCCGGCCCGTCGATGGCGCGGCGGTGCGCATCCCGATCCGGTTTGAGCTGGGCGAGTAAGCCCTCCTCCCTCGAGGGGAGGAGGGTTGGGTGGAGGGTGTGGCCGCTGAGTTGAGCGATAGCGCTGGTGGGCTCGGAGCCTCTCGCACTCACCCCTCAACTCTCTGCCCTCACCCCCATCCCCGCCCCTTCCCCCCTCGAGGGGGAAGGGAGATCAATAACTTTTCGGCAGGCCGAGGACGCGTTCGGCGATGAAGTTGAGGATCATCTCGCGGCTGACCGGCGCGATGCGGGCGATCATGGCTTCGCGGAAGTAGCGTTCGACATCGTATTCCTTCGCGTAGCCCATGCCGCCGTGGGCCAGCACCGAGGCTTCACAGGCCCGGAAGCCCGCTTCGGCCCCGAGGTACTTGGCGGCGTTGGCCTCGGCCCCGCATTCGCGGCCGGCGTCGTATAGCGCGGCGGCCTTGAAGCCCATCAGGTTGGCCGCTTCGAGCTCGGCCCAGGCCTTGGCGAGCGGATGCTGCACGCCCTGGTTCTGGCCGATGGGGCGGCCGAAGACGACGCGCTCGTTGGCGTAGGTCGCGGCCTTCGCCAGCGCGGCGCGGCCCAGGCCCACCGCCTCGACGCAGAACAGGGTCCGCTCGGGATTGAGGCCCGACAGCAGGTACTGGAAGCCCTTGCCCTCTTCGCCGATCAGGTCGTCGGCCGGGACCTTCAGGTCCTCGATGAAAAGCATATTACATTCAACAGCTTTTCGGCCCATCTTCGGGATGGGCTTGGCGTCGATCGCGGCGCGGTCGAAGTCCGTATAGAACAGCGACAGGCCCTGCATCGGCTTGGCCGTCTGCTCCTTCGGCGTCGTGCGGGCGATGATCAGGATCTTGTTGGCCCGCTGGGCCATGGTGGTCCAGATCTTGCGGCCGTTGATCACGTAGCCGTTGCCGTCCTTCTCCGCCCGCGTCTCAAGGTTCGCGGTGTCGAGCCCGGAGTTCGGCTCGGTGACGGCGAAGCAAGCCTTGTCCTCGCCGGCGATGATCTTCGGCAGGTGGCGCTGCTTCTGCTCCTGGGTCCCGAACTTCAGCACTGGCATCAGGCCGAAGATGTTGAGGTGGATGGCCGACGCGCCGGAGAAGCCCGCGCCCGACTGCGCCACCGTCTGCATGACATGAGCGGCCTCGGTCAGGCCCAGCCCCGCGCCGCCGAACTCCTCGGGCATGGCCACACCCAGCCAGCCGCCCTCGGCCATGGCTCTCGCGAATTCCTCGGGAAACTCGCCGGTCTCGTCGGTGCGCCGCCAGTATTCGTCGTCGAAGCGCGCGCAGATGCGGCCAACCGCCTCGCGGATCGCCTCCTGCTCATCGGTCGGCCAGAAACTGCTCATCGGTCCCCTTTCTCGAAACGACGCGCGTCCAGTTGGCCCGCGAGGGGTCCCGGATCTTCGCCCGCGAGATACGCCGCCGTAATCTGCGCCACAAGCGGAGCCAGCAGCCAGCCGTTGCGCCGGGCGCCCACGGTGAGGAAAACCTGCTGTGACGCGCTCCAGCCGACGAGCGGCAGGCCGTCGGGCGTTCCAGCCCGCACGGCGGCCTGCGGCTTGCCGCCGACGCCCTCCAGCGCCGGCATCAGCGCCCAGGCCGCTTCCCGCAGAGACTTCACCCGGCCCTCGTCGATGACGCGGTCCGAGGCGCCCTCTTCCATGGTCGCGCCGGCCACCACGCCGCGCTTGCCCGGGCAGACGTAGATGCTCTCGCCGCGGATCACGGGACCCTCGGTCGGGCCGCCGTCGAGGCGCAGGATGTGGCCCTTGATCGGTTTCAGGACCGAAAGCTCGGGCGCGAGGCCCGCGGCGGCTCCGGTGGCGACGACGAGCACGCCCGCGCCCTTCGCGTTCACCGGCTCGTCCGAGAAGGCGACGCCCGCCGCCTCGGCCTCGTTCTTCAGCACGGCCAACGCATCGAGCGGCTCCAGCCGCCAGTCCTCATCCGTGAAGACGCCGCTGGAGATGCCGCCGAGCGGCGACAGCTCCGCCGAGGCCGGACGCCAGGACGCACTCATGCGCTCGAGCTTTTCGGAGACGGGCTGCACGGTCTGGGCGTCGGAGACGAACACGGCGCCTTCGCGGACGATCTCGACCTGCGCGAAATCGGGCCACAGGTCGCGGGCGGTCTTCAGCAGCTCGAAGTGGTGGGCCGACAGCGGATCGAGGGCGGCCTCGAACGCCGGCGCCAGCATCCCGGCCGCCACGCCCGAGGCGTTGTCGCCAAGCGGCGCGGGGTCGCAAACGCGCACCCTGGCGCCGCGCCGGGCCAGCGTCAGCGCGACGGCCAGACCCGTCACTCCGCTGCCGGCGACGACCACGTCTTCCATGGCCGCCTAACCATCCGGGCCGGGCGCTTGCGTCAAGTCCCCGACATAGGAACTTCGGCAAACTCAACGGGTTCTCACCGCGAGGTATTTCCCGTCAGGAGAGCGTTATGGCCACCACCCAGACCCGCAAGACCAAGAGCAGCGGCGCCAAGAAGACCACCACGCGCAAGCGCACCAGCCCCAACGACGCGATCAAGCTGCTGGAAGCCGACCACCGCCAGGTCGAGAAGTGGTTCAAGGAATTCGAGGCCACCAACGGCCAGAAGACCAAGACCAGGCTCGTCGAACAGATCTGCCTGGCCCTGAAGGTCCACACCCAGATCGAGGAAGAGATCTTCTATCCGGCGTCGCGCGAAGCCCTCTCCGGCGACCAGGAGGAAATGGTCGACGAGGCGGTCGTGGAGCACGCCGCCGCCAAGAACCTGATCGCCGAAATCGAGGCGATGGAGGTCGGCGACGAACTCTTCGACGCCAAGGTCAAGGTGCTGCAGGAAAT
>CAMLRH010000189.1 GCA_946482375.1 uncultured Caulobacteraceae bacterium
GTGATGGACGCCGGCCGCAAGGGCCTCGCCATCCAGCGCTACAAGGGCCTCGGCGAAATGAACCCCGAGCAGCTGTGGGAAACCACGCTCGACAGCGGCGCCCGCACCCTGCTGCAGGTCAAGGTCGCCCACGCCGACGACGCCGACGACATGTTCGCCCGCCTGATGGGCGAACTCGTCGAACCCCGCCGCGAGTTCATCCAGGAAAACGCGCTCGACGCCGAGGTCGACGTCTAGCTCCCGGAACTACCAACCTTGTGGCAGAGTTTGTTCCTCGACGGCGCGGAGCCGCGCGGAGGGCTGACGCATGTACCTTGATCCGAACGCGAACTGGAACGACTCGCTGGCCATCTGGGGCCCGCGCATCATCATGGCCATCGCCGTCCTGCTGGTCGCCTGGGCCCTGGGCCGCGGGCTGAAATGGGTGCTGGCGCGCGGTATCGACCGGCTGCCCGTGGCCAAGACCCACAACAAGGATGTGGCCGCCGACAAGACCATTGGTTCGCAGCTGGGCGAGGTCGGCTACTGGCTGATCCTGCTGGTCGGCGTGGTCACCGCGCTCTACGTGCTCAACCTCGGCCAGGCCGCCGGGCCGCTGAACACGCTCCTGACCACGACCTTCGCCTACATTCCGAACGTCGTCGGCGCCGGGCTGATCTTCTTCATCGGCTACATCGTCGCCACGCTGGCGCGGCGGGTGGTCACCACGGCCTTGCAGGCCGCCAACCTCGACCGGTGGTTCACGAAGATGGGCCTGCCGGCGATCAGTCAGGCGGGGCTGGCCAACGTGCTCGGCACGCTGGTCTTCGTCCTTATCATTATCCCGGTCGCCGTCGCCGCGCTGGAGGCCCTCAACATCGAAGCCATCTCGCGTCCGGCCGTGGTCGTGCTGACCACGGTGCTGAACGCCATCCCGCTCGTGCTGGCCGCCGCCATCGTGCTGGCGATCGGGTTCGCCATCGGCCGCTGGGTGGCGACCCTGGTCGAGAACCTGCTGCCGGCCACCGGCTTCGACCGGGCCATCGGCGCGCTCGGCGCCTTTTCGTCCTACACGCCCGACACCACGGCCGCGCCCGACGCGGTCGAGGAAACCCCGCCGCCCGCGCCGCGCGTGACGCCGTCGAAGATCGTCGCGCAACTGGTGCTGTGGGCCATCGTCGCCTTCTCGGCAATCGAGGCGGCGCGGCTGCTGCAGTTCGCTTCCATCGCCGCCATCCTCGAGGAGGTCGTCAGCCTGGCCGGCCGCGTGGTGCTGGGCGGGGTGATCATCACCGCCGGCGTCATCATCGCCGACCTGCTCTCCAACGCCATCGACCGCTCGACCAGCGGCGCCGACAAGTTCGCTTCCGACCTCGTGAAGTGGGCGACCATCGCGCTGGCGACCGCCATGGGCCTGTCGTTCATGGGCATCGCCGACGAGATCGTCATGCTGGCCTTCGGCCTGACGCTGGGCTCGGCGGCGGTGGCGGCCGCCATCGCCTTCGGCCTCGGCGGCCGCGAAGCCGCCAGCCGCATCGCCAACCGCTGGGCCGACAAACTCCAGCGCCGCACCGAGGCCCCGCCCGCGCCGAAGACCCCCATCACCCCGGGCGAGTAAACCCTTCCCCCTGGATGGGGGAAGGGTTTGGGATGGGGGTGGCGCCCTATCCGCCTTCACGGCGTCAGCGCGCTATCCTCAACCTCTTCCACCCCCATCCCCGGCCCTTCCCCCATCCAGGGGGAAGGGAGCTAGGACGAGCCTCCCAGCACCCGCAACACCGCTTCGCCGTAGCGCTCCAGCTTTGATTCCCCGACGCCGGAGACGTCGGCCAGCGCCGGTAGCGACTCCGGCTTCACCCGCGCAATCTCGGACAGGGTGGCGTCGTGGAAGATGACGTAGGGCGGCACATGCTGGCGGGCGGCTTCTTCGCGTCGCCACGCGCGCAGGGCCTCGAACAGCGGCATGTCGTCGGCTGACACCGCCAACGGCTCGCCACGGCGTTTGCGCGGGCGGCCGGAGCGGGTCGTCGGGTCATGCTTTTCCGGCGCCCGGCGCAGCAGGACCTTGCGCTCGCCGCGATAGACCTCGCGCACCTCGACCACGTCGCCGAGGCGGATTAGCGGGCGGCCCTCGTTGGGGTCCTCCAGCAGGAGCCCCTCGAACAGCAGCTGGTCGAGCAGGTCGCGCCAGCCGTGCGGACTGAATTCCTTGCCGACGCCGAAGGTCGACAGCCCGCCCTCGAAATCCGACACGTCCTTGGTCTTGCCGAGCAGGTGCTCGACGATCCGTCCGCGCCCGAAGCGGCCGCCCAGCCGATGCACGGCCGACAGCGCCTTCTGCGCGGCCTGCGTCGCGTCCACCTCGGCCGGCGGGGCGAGGCAGATGTCGCACTGGCCGCAGGGTTTCACCCCGTCCTCGCCGAAGTAGCGCCGCACCGACGCCGCCCGGCAGGCCGAGCCGTCGAGCATGGCGTAGAGCTGGTAGAGCTTGCGCAGCTGCACCGACTTCACCGCATCGTCCACCTCGCGCGACTGGATGCGTCGCGCGGCCCAGGCCAGATCGGCCGAGCCGTAGAGGGTGATGCCGTCCGCCGGCTGGCCGTCGCGCCCGGCGCGGCCGATCTCCTGCCAGTAGGCCTCGATGGCGGCGGGCGGATCGGCGTGGATGACGAAGCGCACGTCGGGCTTGTCCACGCCCATGCCGAAAGCGATGGTCGCCACCATCACGGCCGCGTCGGCCTCGAGGAACTCCTCCAGCCGGTCGTTGCGCACCCGCTTGTCGAGCCCGGCGTGGTAGGCGAGCGCCGGAATCCCCGCGCCCCGCAGCGTCTCGGTCAGCCGCTCGACGCCGTCGCGGCTCCCGGCATAGACGACGCCCGAGCGGCCCGGCCGCTCCTGCACCAGCTCCAGCACCCGCTTGTGCGCCGCGCCCTTCTTGCGCTCGGCGGTCAGCGCCAGTTCCGGCCGCGCGAAGCTGTCGACGAACTCCTTCGCGCCGTTCAGCCGCAGTTCGCTTCGAATATCCTCGCGCGTCCGGGCGTCTGCCGTGGCGGTAACCGCCAGCCTCGGCGCCTCCGGAAACACATCCGCCAGTCGCCCCAGCATCCGGTACTCGGGCCGGAAATCGTGGCCCCACTGGCTGACGCAGTGGGCCTCGTCGATGGCGATCAGCGCCAGCGGCAAGCGCGACAGACGTTCCAGCATGGAGCCCTGCATCAGCCCCTCGGGCGACAGGTAGAGGAGGTCGAGCTCGCCTTCCTCGATGCGGCGCCAGATGTCGGCGCGCAGCGACGGGTCGATGTTGGAGTCCAGCCGCTCGGCCGCCACGCCCGACTGCTGCAGCCCCGCGACCTGGTCGGCCATCAGCGCGATCAGCGGCGAGATGACCAATCCAAGCCCCGGCCGCACGATCGAGGGGATCTGGTAGCAGAGGCTCTTGCCCCCGCCGGTCGGCAGCACCGCCAGCGCCGAACGCCCCTCCAGCACCTCGCCGATCACGCCCGCCTGCAGCCCACGGAAATCCGCATGGCCGAACACCCGGCGCAGGGTCGTCAGGGCATCGTCGAGGGAGGCGCTCACCGCAACCTTATGGCAGGCCGCCACTGAGTCGCCAAAGTCACAGCCCCCTATCATTTGAGGCGAGGCGTCTCGCGCCCGACACGGCCATGCGCTAAGAGGCGCGCGAGGGGCCTGGAGACTTAAACGCGTATGGCGAACACCAACGGCCGTTCCCCCAAGCCCGCGAAACAACCCAGACCCCGCCGCACCTTTTTCCAGAGCCTGGTCTACTGGGGCACGGTGCTGGGCGTCTGGGGGCTGATCTTCGTCGTCGCCTTCTTCGCCGTGTTCGCGACCGACCTGCCCGACACCTCCAAGCTCTACGACGTCAAGCGCCAGCCCTCGATCTCCTACCTCGACCGCTCGGGCGCGCTGGTCGCCGTGCGCGGCAGCCAGTACGCGCCGCCGGTCGATCTCGACAAGCTGCCGGCCCACGTCCCGGCGGCCTTCATCGCCATCGAGGACCGGCGCTTCTACCACCACCCCGGCTTCGACCCGATCGGCATCACCCGGGCGCTGGTCAACAACATCCGCGCCGGGCGCATCACCGGCGGCGGCTCGACCATCACCCAGCAGCTGGCCCGCAACCTGTTCCTGACGCTGGACCAGACGCCCCGGCGCAAGGCGCAGGAGCTGATCCTCGCCATCTGGCTGGAGATGAAGTTCACCAAGAAGGAGATCCTCTCCCTCTACCTGAACCGGGTCTATTTCGGCGCCGGCGCCTACGGCATCGAGGCCGCCTCGCAGCGCTACTTCAACAAGCCCGCGTCCGAGTTGACCATCGGCGAAGCGGCCCTGCTGGCCGGGATGATGAAAGGCCCTTCGCGCTACAGCCCCGTCTCTTCCAGCGAACGCGCCGCGCGCCGCGCCACCATCGTGCTGGACGAGATGGTCGAGACCCGCGCCATCACCGCCGAGGAGCGCGACGCGGCCATCAAGACGCCGGTGCGCGTCTCGGCCATCCTCGCCAACCAGCGGGCGCAGTATTTCACCGACTGGGTCGACGCCCAGGTCCGCTCGCTGGTCGGCGAGCCGGTGGAAGACCTCGTCGTCGAGACCACCCTCGATCTGCCCATCCAGGCCGCCGCCGAGCGCGCCGTGCGCAATGGGGTGAAGGCGGCTTCGGGCCAGCGGGTGGAGCAGGGCGCGCTCGTCGCCATCGACGGGGAGGGCCGCATCCGCGCCTACGTCGGCGGCAAGGACTATTCCGAAAGCCAGTTCGACCGCGCGACCATGGCCAGGCGCCAGGCAGGTTCGGCCTTCAAGCCCTTCGTCTATCTGGCCGCCATGGAGGCCGGCCGCACGCCCGCGACGACGGTGGTCGACGAGCCGATTCGCATCGGCAACTGGGAGCCGAGAAACTACACCGGCGACTATCGCGGGACGATGACCCTGCAGACGGCGCTGGCGCAATCCATCAACACCGTGGCCGCCCGGCTCGCCAACGAGGTCGGCACGGCAAATGTGGCCTCGGTGGCGCGCCGCCTCGGCATCAACTCGAAGATCCAGCTCGAACCTTCCATGGCCCTGGGCGCCGTGGAGGTCAGCCCGCTGGAGATGGCGCAGGCCTACGCGCCCTTCGCCAACGGCGGCTTCTCGGCGCGCGGCTACGCCATCGAGCGCATCCGCACCGCCGACGGCCGGGTGCTCTACGATCACGGCGTCGACGACCGCTCGCGCACCCAGGTCATCGGCCAGCCGGCGCTCGCCTACATGGTCCAGATGATGCGCCAGGTGGTGACCAGCGGGACCGGCACGCGGGCCCGGGTTCCCGGTTACGACATTGCGGGCAAGACCGGCACCACCAGCGATTACCGCGACGCCTGGTTCGTCGGCTACACCGGCGGCTTCGTCACCGCCGTGTGGGTCGGCCGCGACAACAACAAGTCGATGCGCGGGGTCACCGGCGGCAACGTCCCGGCCGGCATCTGGCGCGACTTCATGGGCGCGGCGCTGCC
>CAMLRH010000190.1 GCA_946482375.1 uncultured Caulobacteraceae bacterium
CAGGCGGGCCATCCTTCGCGTCTGCCGAAAGCCTGGACCGGGGCAGACGTTCGCGCCCGTGTGGTCGCGGAACTGACGGCGGCGCGGGCCGAACTGAGGCGTCTCCCGATCGCGGCGTTTCCGGCGGTCGCCTACGCGGCGCTGGCGCAGCCGTACTCCCGGGGCGCCAATCCCGGTGGGTTGCGCAAGCGGATCGGGGTGACGATGGCGGTGCTGCGCGGGCGGCTCTAGCGCTTTCGACCCGAGACGTAGCGGCCCACAAGGATGGCCGCCGGGTAAAGGATCTCCTCTTCCATCTTCGCGTGGGCCGCCAGTCCATGCGCAAACGCGACATAGTCCGGCCGGTTGGCGGCGCGCGCGGCGGCCTCGAAGCGCTCACGCGCCGCGGCGACGGCCTTGTGCTCCTCGAGCATCCGCGGGAGTTCGCGTTCGAGCGCCTGCGTCATCGGCAGCACCTGGCGCATGTTCGCCGTCACAGGCCCGTGGGCCAGAGGCTCCAGCAAGGAGAGCGGGGGGGTGGCGATCTCCTCCTCGCGCTTGAAGTGCGGGCCAAGTGCGGCCTCCAGCGCCCGGGCGGCTTCGCCGAGGTCGCCGGGTTCGGCCGAGGCGCGTTCAAGCGTCTCGTGCAGCTCGCGGTGCTCGGTGGCGATCGAGGCGGGCGTGGCGAAGAGGTCTGCCTCTCCCGGGTGAGGCGCCGGATTGGCGAGTACGGGCGTCGGCGCCAGCAGCGCCATAGCAACGAAGGTCCTGAGGGACATGGCGATCCTCCATTTGCCCGGAGGATGGGCCGCTTAGCCTTGTAGCGCCTTGATCCGGCGCAAGCCTATTCAGCGGCCTGCGCCACGCCCGCGCCCAGCCATTTGTCGAGATCGGTCAACGCCCGGACGCTCATCAGCCGCTTCTTTGCGCGGCCGCGTTCCTTGAGAGGGATCTTGCGCCCGTCTGCATCCACCTTCGGCGCCTCGAGCGGGGGTAGCAGGCCGTAGTTGATGTTCATGGGCTGGAAGGCGTCGCCGACATGGCCGCCGGTGATGTGGTTGACCAGCGCGCCGAGCGCCGTGGTGGCGGGCGGCGCCTCCAGCGGCCGGCCCAGGCGCTCGGCGGCGGCGAGGCGGCCGGCGAGAAGGCCGATGGCGGCGCTTTCGACGTAACCTTCGACGCCTGTCACCTGCCCGGCGAAGCGCAGGCGAGGCTGGGCCCTCATCCGTAGTTGCCGGTCGAGCAGGCGCGGCGAGTTGATGAAGGTGTTGCGGTGCAGGCCGCCGAGCCTCGCGAACTGCGCGTCCCGCAGGCCGGGGATCATGCGAAAGATGTCGGTCTGGGCGCCGTGCTTCAGCTTGGTCTGGAAGCCCACCATGTTCCACAGGGTGCCGAGCGCGTTGTCCTGGCGCAGCTGGACGATGGCGTGGGCCTTCACCGTCGGATCGCGCGGGTTGGTCAGGCCGACGGGTTTCATCGGCCCGTGGCGCAGCGTCTCGCGCCCGCGCTCGGCCATCACCTCGATGGGCAGGCAGCCGTCGAAGTAGGGGACATTCTCCCACGCCTTGAACTCGGACTTCGGGCCCGCCAGCAAGGCGTCGATGAAGGCCTCGTACTGCTCGCGGTTCATCGGGCAGTTGATGTAGGCCGCCGCGTCGCCGCCCGGGCCCTCCTTGTCGTAGCGCGACTGGCGCCAGGCGATGTCCATGTCGATGGACTCGAAGTGCACGATGGGCGCGATGGCATCGAAGAAGGATAGGCTGTCCTCGCCCGTCAGCTTGAGGATCGCATCGGCCAGCGCCGGCGAGGTGAGGGGGCCGGTGGCGACGATGCAGCTGTTCCAGTCGGCGGGCGGCAGGCCCGCGACCTCGCCGCGCTCGATGGTGACGAGCGGATGCGCCTCGAGCTTTGCCGTCACCGCCGCCGAGAAGCCGTCGCGGTCGACCGCCAGCGCCCCGCCCGCCGGCACCTGGTGGGCGTCGCCGCTGACCATGATGATCGAGCCGCAGCGGCGCATCTCGGCGTGCAGCAGGCCAACCGCATTGTGCTCCCAGTCGTCGGAGCGGAAGGAGTTGGAGCAGACGAGCTCGGCCAGCCCGTCGGTCTGGTGGGCGTCGGTCCCGCGCACCGGCCGCATCTCGTGCAGCACCACGGGAACGCCAGCCTGAGCGATCTGCCAGGCTGCCTCGGAGCCGGCCAGCCCGCCGCCGATCACATGGATGGGTGAAAGCGCCATGGCGGGGTTCTAGCGACCCGCGCCCGGCGACGCCATTGGCGCGACCGTAGAGTCCGCGTTAGGCTCGCTCCGGGCTGTGAGAATTCGGGGGCGAGAATGGCGAGCATTCCGGTCGGCGAGGCGGCGTTCGAGGGCTTTCGCGTCGTGGCGCGCAACCCGCTGGCGGTGCTGATGTGGGGTCTGGCGCTGTTCGTGCTGGCGGTGCTGCCGTTCCTCGGGGCGTTCAGCCTGCTCGCCTCCAGTTTCGGCGATCTGCTCCGGCAGGCGGCGGAAGACGCCGAACCCTCGTTCGAGGAGGCGATGCGACTGCAGTTCCAGATGATGGCGCTGAACCCGCTGCTGATGATCCCGTCGTTGATCAGCCGGGTCGTACTGACCTGCGCCATCTTCCGAGCCGTGCTGCGACCGGAGGACAACCGCTTCTTCTATCTGCGCCTGAGTGTGACCGAGTTGCTGGTGGGCGCCGTCTTCCTCGCGCTGATGATGGTGTTCTTCGCCCTCTTCTTCGCCGCCATCCTGTTGGGCGTCGGTGTGACCCTGACGACATGGGCGGTTTCGGAAGCTGCGGGTGTTGGTGTGGCGATCATCCTGGTTGTCGGTCTGTTGGGCGGCGTGATCTGGCTGGCGCTGCGCCTGTCCATGGCCATGCCGATGACATTTGCCGAGCGGCGGTTCCGCTTCTTTGAGTCCTGGGAGCTGACGCGCGGCCATGTGCTGAGCCTGCTGCTGCTAGGTCTGCTGACGGTGGTCATCGTCTGGCTGCTGGAGATGGTGCTGGTCATGCTCTTCTTCGCCGCCGTGCTACCGTTCGCGGCTGGCGGAGCGTTCAACGAGGGAGCCATCACGGCCTTCTTCAGCCGGCCCATGGGCGAATGGATGGCCGACCTTGCTCCCTGGCTGCTGATCGGGGGGCTGGTTTTCTCCGTGATCGGGGCCGTCTTCTACACGGTGATCACCGCCCCCTGGGCGGCGGCCTATCGCGCGCTGGCGACGCCCGCGGCGGATGCGGCGCAAAGTCCAGCCTGATCGGCGCTAAAGGCCATCGCCTTCCCGCATGAACACGGCATAGTCTCGTCTCGGGACAGCGGTCGCCGAACGCGGCCTGAGGGAGAGTTATCTTTGAGCACCTTTTCGCCGACCGACGCCGCGCTGGAGGGCTTCCGCATCGCCCGCGAGCGGCCGCGGGTCATCCTGGTCTGGGCCGTGGTCAACCTGATCATCAGCGTGGTGATGGCGCTGGTGCTGGTCAGCGCCTTCGGCCCCACGCTGGTCGAACTGGAGGCGATGAGCCAGCAGGGCTCCGAGGACCCCGCGCAGGCGCTGGCCATGTTCGAGCGATTGGCTCCGCTTTACGCCCTGATGATCCCGGCCGGGTTGTTGGTGATCGCGGTGACCAGCGCGGCGGTCTACCGGATCGTGCTGCGGCCGGAGGACGACCGCTTCGCCTATCTGCGGCTGGGGGCCGACGAGCTTCGGCTCGTGGGTCTGATGCTCATCTACCTGGTGCTCGCCATCGGCTTCACCTTCGTGGTGACGCTCGCCGCCGGGCTGCTGGCGGCCGGAGCGTCGATGCTGGGCGGCGGCGCGGGCGCGCTGATCGGCGTGCTCATCGGGATCGGCACGCTGGCCTTCATGATCTTCGTCATGGTGCGGCTGTCGCTGGCCGGGCCGATGACCTTCGCGCAGGGCCGGCTCAAGGTGTTCGAGTCCTGGCCGCTGACGCGCGGCCACTTCTGGCGGCTGCTGGGGGCCTACGCGCTGGCGCTGGCGCTGACCTTCGTGGTGCTGCTGCTGGCGCTGGTCATCTACGCCGCGCTGGCCGCCATCACGGCGGGTGGGGATCTCAGTGAGGTCGGCCGGGTGTTCGCGCCGGACATGAGCTCCGCCGGCGCCTACTTCACGACCTCTATGGTCATCTACCTGCTGTTCGGGGCGTTCCTCGGCGCCGTGCAGAACGCGGTGCTCTACGCGCCGCCGGCCGTGGCCTATCGCGCGCTTTCGGGAGGTGAGGACCGTGCCGCTTAAGGTCATCGGCGCGGGGCTTGGCCGCACCGGCACCCTGTCGCTCAAGTTCGCGCTGGAGCAGCTGGGCCTCGGACGCTGCTACCACATGATGGAGGTGTTCGGCATTCCGGCCGCGCCGGGGCAATGGAGCCGCGCGGCCGATGGCCTGCCGGTGGACTGGGACGAGGTCTTCGACGGTTTCGGCTGCACGGTCGATTGGCCGTCGGCGGAGTTCTACAAGCAGCTCGCTGACTACTATCCGGACGCGAAGGTCATCCTGACCGTGCGCAATCCCGATAGCTGGTACCGGTCCACGCAGGAGACCATCTTCCGGGAGGGCAACCACGAGGGCGCGAACCCCGAGTGGCTGGAAATGGTGCAGAAGGTCATCGGCCGAAAGTTCAGCGGCGACCTGCATTCCCGCGAACACTGCATCGCCGTCTATGAAGCCCACAACGACGAGGTCGCCCGCACCATCGCCCCCGACCGCCTGCTGGTCTACGAACCGGGGCAGGGGTGGGAGCCGCTATGCCGCTTCCTGGGCGTGCCGGAACCCGACGCGCCCTATCCGAAGGTGAACACCACCGACGAGTTCAAGGCGCGCATCGTCGAGGGCAGGGGACATGCCCCGGCGCCCTGAGCGTCAGGCCCGCTTCTTCCGCGTCGCCTTTCGGCGGGCATCCTGCCGTTCGAACACCTCGGCGAGATAGCGGCCGGTCCAGCTGTTCTTGTCGGCCGCGATCTGCTCGGGCGTGCCGACGGCCACGATCTCGCCACCGCCGTCGCCGCCTTCCGGACCGAAGTCGACGACCCAGTCGGCGGTCTTCACGACGTCGAGGTTGTGCTCGATGACGACGACGGTGTTGCCCTGGTCGACCAGCTCGTGGAGCACCTCGAGCAGCTTCTTGGTGTCCTCGAAGTGCAGGCCGGTGGTCGGTTCGTCGAGGATGTAGAGGGTGCGGCCGGTGGCCCGGCGCGACAACTCCTTCGACAGCTTGACCCGCTGGGCCTCGCCGCCCGACAGCGTGGTCGCCTGCTGGCCGACGTGGATGTAGCCCAAGCCCACCCGCTTCAGCGTCTCCATTTTGTCGCGCACCGGCGGCACGGCCTTGAAGAAGGTCGCGGCCTCCTCGACGGTCATGTCGAGGATGTCGGCGATGGACTTGCCCTTGAACAGGATCTCCAGCGTCTCGCGGTTGTAGCGCTTGCCCTTGCAGACGTCGCAGGTGACGTAGACGTCGGGCAGGAAGTGCATCTCGATCTTGAT
>CAMLRH010000191.1 GCA_946482375.1 uncultured Caulobacteraceae bacterium
GACCTCGACTTCGACTTCGTCAACGAGGAGCTGGGCTCGATCTCGGGGACCAAGTACGAGGACACCGACAACGACGGTGACGGCGACGTCGTCCTCGCGGGCTGGACCATCAACCTCTACAACGACGTCAACGGCGACGGGCAGCTCGACGCCGGCGACACGCTGGCCGCCACCGACATCACCGACGCCGGCGGCGCCTACAGCTTCGACGACCTCGCGCCTGGCAAGTACATCATCGAAGAAGAGATGCAGAGCGGCTGGCAGGCCGTCTCGGCGGAGGTCTTCGCCGGTACGGTCAACTCCGGCGACGACCTCGACTTCGACTTCGTCAACGAGGAGCTGGGCTCGATCTCGGGGACCAAGTGGGCCGACCTCGACAATGACGGGGTTCGTGAGGCAGGCGAAGACGGCCTGCAGGGTTGGACCATTTCGCTGTTCCTGGACGACGGCGACGGCTTCCTCGACGCCGGCGACACCTTCCTCGAAAGCGTCCAGACCGACGCCAGCGGCGACTACACCTTCAACGACCTGGCGCCCGGCGACTACATCGTCGTCGAGACGGTCCAGAACGGCTGGGTGCAGACCTCGCCCAATGGCGCCGACGCCGATCCGGAAAGCAACGACGTCAACGGCGGCGGCATGGGCTACTCGGAGTTCGGCTACGTCGTCGAACTGTCTTCCGGCGAGGAGAATGGCGACAACGACTTCGGCAACTTCCTGATCCCGGGTCCCGGCGTGCGGACTCCGGGCTTCTGGGGCTCGCCAAATGGCCTGAAGTTCTGGGACGGCATCGTCGGCAACGAGACCAAGTCCGGCCCTGATTTCCCGAGCGGCGAACTGGCCCCCGGCGGCTTCCTGATCCTCGGCGACGACGGCGATGGCCAACTCGACGCCGGCGAGTTGAAGATCTCGGTGACAGACGCCCAGAAGATCATCAACGCCTCCAACAAGGACGGCAGCGGCCCTGCCTACATGCTCGCCCGTGACGTCATCGCGACCTGGCTGAACCACCTGGCCGGAAACCCGATCGGCGATCCTAGCGACACCGACAGCGCGGCCTACTACCTCGACGAGGGCGTCGATTGGCTGAGCCAGTACGTCGACAAGAACGGCGACGACATACTGACGCTGAACGAGGTCAAGACCAGTGGCGTCAAGAACAACTCAGCCGCCTGGAAGACCGGCGTCTCCGACGACGGCATCGAGTCCGGCGCGGACATCCACAGCGCTCTCGACCAGTACAACAACGACGGCGTGGTCGGGATTACGACGTTCGCACAGGACGGCGACAACGGCTTCAGCCTGTTCGAGCAGCAGTTCCAGTTCATGCTGATCGGTCAGCAGCAGCAGGATCAGACGACCTACATCCTCTGATCACAATCGGAGGGCCGACGGCCAAAGTGCATGCGTCCTTCACCCTCCAGCGCTACACTGGGCGCGCTGGAGGGTGGCTTATGTTTCGTATCGTGGTTCCGGCGGCCTTCGTGGGCGCTTGCCTGCTGAGCGCCTGCGCCGGCGGACAGTCGCAGTACATCGGCACGGCCCGCATGCTGGCCGACCTCACCATCGAACAACAGATCGTGGAGCGTGGTCCGAAGGGGGCGCTCGGAGAGGCCCGCATTGTCCTCCGGCCGGGCGATCCCGCCTATCGCGAGACCCTGAACCTTGTCGGCGGCCTGCGGCCTGGCGAGATGAAGGCGGTCCCCGCCGGCTCGCCGAGCTGAGCGCCATGTGCGTTCGGGAAGTCCGCGTCGCTTTCAGCTTCACCACCTGTTGACCTGAAGGCGTAGCGTCCTAGTTTCCGCGCGCGATCCGCCCCCAGACCGAAAGCGCTTTACCCATGGCCGAGAATACCGCCTACGACGTCGTCATCATCGGGGGCGGCCCAGGCGGCTACAACGCCGCCATCCGCGCAGGTCAGCTCGGGCTGAAGGTCGCCTGTGTCGAGAAGCGCGGCGTCCTCGGCGGCACCTGCCTGAACGTCGGCTGCATGCCCTCGAAGGCCCTGCTGCACGCTTCCGAACTCTACGCCGCCGCCGCCGGGCCGGAGTTCGCCACGCTCGGGATCGAGGTTACGCCCAAGCTGAACCTCGGCCAGATGATGAAGCAGAAGGACGAAAGCGTGGCGGCCCTGACCAAGGGCGTCGAGTTCCTGCTCAAGAAGAACAAGGCCGATTATGTGAAGGGCGCGGGCAAGATCGCCGGCCCCGGCAAGGTCGAGGTGACGGGCGAGGACGGCAAGGCTGCGACGCTCGAGACGAAGAACATCGTCATCGCCACCGGCTCGGAGCCGACACCGCTGCCGGGCGTCACGGTCGACCAGAAGCGGATCGTCGATTCCACCGGCGCGCTCACCCTGCCGGAGGTGCCCAAGCACCTGCTGGTCATCGGCGCCGGCGTCATCGGGCTGGAGCTGGGCTCGGTCTATCGCCGGCTGGGCGCCGAGGTGACCGTCGTCGAGTTCCTCGACCGCATCACACCCGGCATGGACGACGAGACGGCCAAGACCTTCCAGCGCGCCCTGACCAAGCAGGGCTTCAAGTTCAAGCTCGGGTCGAAGGTGACCGGCGCCAAGGCTTCGAAGTCCGGCGTCGAGCTGACCGTCGAGCCCGTGAAGGGCGGCGAGGCGGAGACCCTGTCCGGCGACTACTGCCTCGTGGCCATCGGCCGTCGGCCCTACACCGAGGGTCTCGGGCTGGAGACGGTGGGCATCACCCCCGACAAGCGCGGCTTCATCGAGACCGACCACCTCAGGACCTCGGCGCCGGGCGTCTGGGCCATCGGCGACGTGACCCACGGCCCGATGCTCGCCCACAAGGCCGAGGAGGACGCCGTCGCCTGCATCGAGCTGATCGCGGGCAAGGCCGGGCACGTCGACTACAACCTCGTGCCGAGCGTCGTTTACACCGCCCCCGAGGTCGCCTGGGTCGGCAAGACCGAGGAGCAGCTGAAGGAAGCCGGCGTCGCCTACAAGGCCGGCAAGTTCCCCTTCACCGCCAACAGCCGCGCCAAGATCAACCACGAGACCGAGGGCTTCGTGAAGGTGCTCGCCGACGCGAAGACCGACGCGGTGCTCGGCGTCCACATGATCGGCCCGCAGGTCAGCGAGATGATCGGCGAGTACTGCGTCGCCATGGCCTTCACCGCCGCGTCCGAAGACGTCGCCCGCACCTGCCACCCGCACCCGACCCGCTCGGAGGCGCTTCGCCAGGCGGCCATGGGCGTCGAAGGCTGGACGATGCAGGCCTAATTCCATCCGAGGCGCCCAAACGGGCGTCATCCCGGACGGCTGTAGGCCGATCCGGGACCCAGAGGGCGGTTCAGCTGAAACTCGGTCTGGGTCCCGGCTCTTCGCTTCGCTGCGGCCGGGATGACCGTAAAATAAAAGGCCCGGGAGTTACCCGGGCCTTTTTCGTATCCGTCGATCCGGAAGCCTACGCCTCCGGCGTCTCGGTCGGTTCGCTCTTCGGGGCGGCGCCCATGGCGCGTTCGGCGATGCGGGCCGACTTGCCGCGGCGGTCGCGCAGGTAGTAGAGCTTGGCCCGGCGCACGACGCCGCGGCGCTTGACCTCGATGCTCTCGATCATCGGCGAGGCGACCGGGAAGACCCGCTCGACGCCCTCGCCGAAGCTGATCTTGCGGACCGTGAAGTTCTCGTGGATGCCCTTGCCGTTGCGGGCGATGCAGACACCTTCGTAGGCCTGAACGCGCTCGCGCTCACCTTCCTTGATGCGCACGTTGACGCGCACGGTGTCGCCGGGCTGGAAATCGGGGGTCTTGCGGAGAGCGGCGAGGCGCTGCGCCTCTTCCTGCTCAAGCTGCTGAATCACGTTCATCGTCTTCTACCTTTCGTCGGGCTTTGAGCGCCCCTTGGTTGTCAGTTGGCGATTGGCTTCCCAGAGGTCTGGCCGCCGCTCGCGGGTCGTCTCGTCACGCATCCGCCGCCGCCATTCCGCGATCTTCTTGTGATCGCCCGACAGCAGCACTTCGGGGATATCGAGCCCTTCGAACGTCCGCGGTCGCGTGTACTGCGGATGCTCGAGGAGGCCGTCCTCGAAGCTCTCTTCACTGAGGCTGTCCGGCTGGCCGAGAACCCCCGGCACAAGTCGGACACACGCCTCGATCGCCACCATCGCCGCCGCCTCGCCGCCGGCGAGGACCGCGTCGCCGACGGCGACCTCCTCGAACCCCCGGGCGTCGAGCACCCGCTGGTCCACCCCCTCGAACCGGCCGCAGAGGACGATGATCCCCGGCTTTCCGGCCCACTCCCGAACGCGCGCCTGGGTCAGGGGCCTTCCCCGTGCGCTCATGTACAAAAGCGGCCGCCCCGCAACGTCCACTGAATCCAGCGCCGCCGCGATCACGTCCGCTCGCATCACCTGCCCCGGACCGCCACCCGCGGGGGTGTCGTCGAGGAAGCCGCGCTTATCCTTGGAAAAGGCGCGAATGTCCACTGTTTCAAGGCGCCACAGGTCCTGCTCGCGCCACGCCGTCCCGATCAGCGACACGCCGAGCGGCCCGGGGAACGCCTCGGGGAACATGGTCAGGACGGTGGCGGTGAAGGCCATGGCGGCGGCTCCTTAGCACGGCCTTGCCGCCAGCGCCTCACGCGCCTATTCCCCGCCCATGCCCGAGCCTGAGAACCTGATCGACACCCTGTCCCTCGAAGCCATCGAGGTGAACCTGTTTAGGGGCGTCAGCCCTGACGACGGATTCCCGCGTATTTTCGGCGGGGTGGTCATCGGCCAGGCGCTGCTGGCGGCCTACGAGACGGTGCCGGACCGGGTCTGCCACTCGTTGCACGCCTATTTCATCCGGCCGGGCGACGTGAAGGCGCCGGTTCTGTATCAGGTCGAGCGGGCCCGCGACGGCGGCACCTTCACCACGCGGCGCGTGGCGGCGATCCAGCACGGCGAGCAGATCTTCAACCTCGCCGCCTCCTTCCAGGTCGCCGAGGAGGGTCTGGAGCACCAGACCGCGATGCCCGACGCGCCCGATCCCGAGACCTTGGCTACCGAGGCCGAGCGGGCGCGGGAGCTGAAGGACAAGCTGCACCCCAAGATGTTCGAGAACATGACCCGCGAGCGGCCGATCGACGTGCGCTGGGCCGACCCGCAGGACATGTTCAACCCGGTGCCCAAGCCGCCGCGCAAGCACGTCTGGATGCGCGCCCGCCAGCCGATCGGCGCGGACGTGCGCATGCAGCAGGCGATGCTCGCCTACGCTTCCGACATGGCCTTCATGGAGACGGCGCTGCGGGTCCACGGCCTGACCTGGACGACGCCCGGCCTGCAGTCGGCCAGCCTCGACCACGCCATGTGGTTCCACCACCCGTCGAACTTCAATGACTGGCACCTGTTCGACCAGGATAGCCCCTCGACCTCGCAGGGACGCGGGCTGGTGCGCGGCCAGATGTTCTCCCGCGACGGCAAGCTGGTGGCCTCGGTGGCGCAGGAATGCCTGATGCGGGTGCG
>CAMLRH010000192.1 GCA_946482375.1 uncultured Caulobacteraceae bacterium
ATTCAGACGCGGGGCCCGGGCGAAGAAATCCTCAAAGGTGGTCTTCTTCGCAAGATGGGCTTCAAGCTCGGCCTGGCTGAAGCCGGTCAGCCAGCGGATGATCTCGTCGACCTCGGCCTTCGTGCGACCCTTCTTCTCCGCCTTGGTGACGTAGTGCGGGTAAACGCTCGCGACACTGACCGTGTAGATGCGATGCTTGTCCGCCACCGCGGCCTACCGCGGCGCCCGCTTGGCGAGGATGCGCTGCAGGGTCCGCCGGTGCATCGACAGCCGACGCGCCGTTTCCGAGACGTTGTGGCCGCAGAGCTCGTAGACGCGCTGGATATGCTCCCAGCGGACGCGGTCGGCGCTCATCGGGTTTTCCGGCGGCGGCGGCGCGTCGCCGTGCTGGGCGAGCAGGGCGCGGACCACGTCGTCGGCGTCGGCGGGCTTCGACAGGTAGTCGACCGCGCCGGCCTTCACGGCCGCAACCGCCGTGGCGATGTTGCCGTAGCCGGTCAGCATGACAACCTTGGCGTCGGCCTTCAGCTCGCGGATGGCCTGCACCACGCTGAGGCCCGAGCCGTCGTCGAGGCGCATGTCGAGCACGGCGTAGGCCGGCGGCTTGGTGCGCACCTCGCCCAGGGCCTGGGCGACGCTTTCGGCCAGGGTGACTTCAAAGCCCCGCTGCTCCAGCGCCCGGCCCAGACGGGTGCGCAGGGGCGCATCGTCGTCGAGCAGCAGCAGGCGCTTGTCAGGAAGGGCGGCGATCTTGTCCGCGACGTCGGTCATGCGGTCTCCTGGTCGGGGGCCCTCGGGCGCCGGTTATTCTGTCGCAGTGGTTGTACTTTCATCAAGTCCCGCGAAAAGGTCAGGCGCCGGCGGCGCTTCGATCGCGCGCCTCGGCCAGCGCGCGCTGACGATGGCGCCGCCTCGGCGGCCGTTCCTGAAATCCACGGTAGCGCCTGTTCGTTCCAGAAGTGTTTTCGCGATGAAGAAGCCCAGACCCATGCCGACATGGCCGCTGCGCGAGCCTTCGGCGCCCGGGCGGCTGGTGACGTAGGGTTCGCCGAGCTTGGCCAGCACCTCGGGCGAGAAGCCCGGTCCGTCGTCCTTCACCTCCACCGAGACGAAGCGGTTGTCGAAGCGGGCGGTGACGAGGATCTCCGAACGGGCAAAGTCCATGGCGTTCTCGACGAAGGAGGTCATGGCGTGCAGCACTTCGGGCATGCGCCAGATTTCCGGTGCGCTCTCGCCCGGCGGGCCGGAAACGACGGCCTCGACGCGGACGTCCTCGTGGGAGTGGGCCTCGATGGCCTCCTGGACGAACTGCAGCAAGCTCATGCGCTCGTGGACGTCGTCGGTCGCCTCCGGCGTCTCGGTGAGGCGGGTCAGGATCTCGCGGCAGCGCATGGCCTGCGCCATCAGGAGTTCGGCGTCCTCCTTCAGCTCGCCCTCGGCGTTGCGGGCCATCTCCTTGGCGACCACGGCGATGGTGGCGAGCGGGGTGCCGAGTTCGTGAGCGGCGGCGGCGGCCAGCCCGCCCAGCGCCGACAGCCGCTGCTCGCGCGCCAGCACGGCGTTGGTGGTGTCGAGCGCCAGCTCCATCCGCGCGGCCTCGGCGGCGGCCTGCCAGGCGTAGGCGGCGGTGAAGCCGATGCCGAGTACGCGGGCGATGATGGCCCCGAGGCGATTGAGCAGCGGCGGCTCGTAGGGCTCGGGCGTCGGACTGGGCAGCGGCATGGCGTGGATGCCGAGGACCACGGTGGCGGCGATGGCCAGCGTGCCGAGCGCGATGACATTGCGAAGCGGCAGGGTGGCGGCCGCCAGCACCACCGGCGCGATGATCAGGATGGAGAACGGATTGATCACCCCGCCGGTCAGGTAAAGCATGCCGGCGAGCTGGATGATGTCGAAGGCGATCTGCGCCGTCGCCTCCCAGTCCTCGGCGATGCGCTGGCCGGTCGAGGTCAGGCTGACCAGCAGGTTGACCCAGGCCGCCAGCACGATCAGCGTCAGGCACAGCGCGAACGGCACCGGCAGGCCCAGCACGACGCCGACGAACAGGATGGTCAGCGTCTGTCCGGCGATGGCGATCCAGCGCAAGGTGACGAGCGTGCGCACCCGCAAACGCCCGTGTTTCGGGCCGCCGCCGAAGGAGAACAGGTCGCCGTCGTCTTGCCGGGCTCCGGCAGCCGTCTTATCGAGGGTGCGTTCCCCCGTTGGGGGAAGATGGCTTGCGGAGTCCATGACCCTAATTGGTCAAAGTTGCGCTGACGCTTCAAGGAGCCTGAATGGTTAACCGACGCTCGCTGATTCTTCTGTTTGCGGCCGTGGCGGCGGTGCTGCTGGCCGGCGCCTATGCCTGGCGCGCCACGGACAACCACCAGGCCGAGCAGCCGGTGGCCATCGGCGGGCCCTTCCAGCTCACCGACCAGGACGGCCGCGCCGTCGACCAGAGCGTGCTGGAAGGCAAGTGGAGCGCCGTCTTCTTCGGCTTTACCCATTGTCCGGACGTCTGCCCGGGCACCCTGCAGGCGCTGGACGTGGCGGCGGGGCAGCTGGGTCCCAAGGCGAAGGACTTCCAGATCGTCTTCGTCGGCGTCGACGCCCGCCGCGACACGCCGCAGCAGATGAAGGCCTATCTCGAGGCGCAGTCCCTGAGCGCGCCCACCATCGGGTTGAGCGGCACGCCCGGCCAGATCGCCGCCGCCGCCAAGGCCTATCGGGCCTACTATGCCGTCGAGGGCGAGGGCGACGACACCATGGTAAGCCATTCCAACGCCATCTACCTGATGGACCCGAAGGGGCGGTTCGTGACGCCGCTGCACTACGACCTGCCGCCCGATCAACTGGCGGGGAAGATCCGCGAGGCGATGGGGTAATGCGCCACCCTCCTCCCTCGAGGGGAGGAGGGCAGGGTGGAGGGTGTGGCCGCTGAGTTTGGGTGAGAAGCGCCGTTGGCCTCCGAGCCAACCAGCGCCTGCCCATCATCTCTCTGCTCACACCCCCATCCCCGACCCTTCCCCCCTCGAGGGGGAAGGGAGCTAAGCGGTGCAACCACTCCGGACTGGACTTCATTCACCTTCGGCGTGCTATGCTGCAGCGCAGCAACGCTTGAGGTCGAATGCTCTACGCCCTGCACGAAGCTTCCTACTACGCCGCGACGCCGATGAGGCTGGCGGCGCAGGCCGCGCGGGAGTTCTGGGGATCGCCGCTGAATCCCGCGGCGCAGACGACGTACGGGCGCAGCCTCTACGCCGCCGCCGACCTCTTCACCAACATCACGCGCCGCTACGGCAAGCCGGAGTGGGGCATCGACAGCACCGTCGTGAACGGCGTCGAGGTGCGCGTACGTCCGACCGTCGTCTGGGAAAGCCCGTGGGTGCGGCTGCTCCAGTTCGACCGCGACATGGGCGACATGCGCCGGGCCGGGAAGCTCAGCCTCGATCCGGCGGTGCTGATCGTGGCGCCGCTGTCGGGCCACTACGCCACCCTGCTGCGCGGCACGGTCGAGGCCTTCCTGCCCGACCATTCGGTCTTCGTCACCGACTGGGTCAACGCCCGCGACGTGCCGATGATGGAAGGCCGCTTCGACTTCCACGACTACATCGACCACATCCGCGAGATGCTGGGCGCGATCGGGGCCAGGGCGCACGTGCTGGCCGTCTGCCAGCCGGGCCCGGCGGTGCTGGCCGCCGCCGCCTTGATGGCCGAGGACAGCGACGACAGCCGCCCGCGGTCGATGACCTTCATGGGCTCACCCATCGACGCGCGGCACTCGCCGACGGTGACCAACCGGCTGGCCGAGGAGCGACCGTTCGCCTGGTTCAAGTCGAACATGATCTATACGGTCCCGCCGCCCTACGCGGGCATGGGCCGGCGCGTCTATCCGGGGTTCGTGCAGCTGGCGAGCTTCATGAGCATGAACCTGGAGCGGCACCAGGAAGCCCACCGCGAGTACTTCGGTCATCTGGTGGAAGGCGACGGCGACAGCGCCGACAAGCACCGCGCCTTCTACGACGAATACCTGTCCGTCCTCGACCTGACCGAGGAGTTCTATCTCCAGACCGTCGACATCGTCTTCCAGAAGCACCTGCTGCCGAAGGGCGAGCTCACCCATCGCGGGCGCCTCGTGCGGCCCGACCTGATCACCGACATCGGCCTGATGACGGTGGAGGGCGAGCTGGACGACATCTCCGGCATCGGCCAGACGCAGGCGGCGCATACGCTGTGCCCCGGCATTCCCTGCGAACTGAAGGCCGACTACATCCAGACCGGCGTCGGCCACTACGGCGTCTTCAACGGCCGCAAGTTCCGGGAAGAAATCTATCCCCGCGTCCGCGAGTTCATCCGCCACTGCGGCCCGGATTTCTAAGCCCTTCTCCCTGGAGGGGGGAAGGGTTTGGGATGGGGGTGGCGCCGCTTCAGCCGTCACGGCGTCAGAGCGTTATCCTGCACCTTTCCCACCCCCATCCCCGGCCCTTCCCCCCTCCAGGGGGAAGGGGGTTAAGCTAGCGATGTGATTCCTTTCCGCGCCTCTCCCTATCGCCCGGGCGACGTCGTCGAGACGGCCGGCTGCCGCGTGCGGCTGCGGGTCAATGCGCGCGCCCGGCGGGTGTCGATCCGCGTGGACCGGACCAACGGCGAGGTGGTGGCGACGGCGCCGAGCGCGCGGAAGTTGTCGGAAGCGGTGGCCTTCGCCCGCGAGCGCTCGGGCTGGATCGCGCAGCGGCTGGCGGAGCTGCCAGGACGGACGCCGCTGCAGCCGGGGCTCACCTTCACGCTGTTCGGCGATCCGGTGGTGCTGGAAGCGGGGCCGGGCCGCGCGAAGCTGGTCCCCGGCGAGCCGATGCGCCTCGTCAGCGCCGACGACGCGGCCTTCGCCGTGCGGGCGCTGCGCATCGTCAAGCGTGAGGCGCTGGAGGGGTTGAGCGCCCGGACGGCCCACTACTGCGAGCTCATCGGTCAGCCCCTCCCGAAGATCGCTGTCGCCGATCCTCGCGGCCGCTGGGGCTCGTGCCGCCAGCCGCATGGCAAGGAGCCGGCCGCCATTCGCTATTCGTGGCGCCTCGCGCTCGCGCCGTTCGAGGTGGCCGACTACGTTGTCGCCCACGAGTGCGCCCACCTGATCGAGGCCAACCACGGGCCGCGCTTCTGGGCGCTGGTGAAGGAGCTGGTGGGCGACTCCCGCCCGCACCGCGACTGGCTACGGCGCGAGAGCTCTCGCCTCCACGCCTTCGGACGCGGCTAGTACGGCACTTCCTGTGGCTCGGGCACGGGCTCCGGCGCCGCCGATTCCGGCTGTGGCTCCGGCTGCCTGGGACCTATGCCGAGACCTGAGAGCAGGTCGCCGATGGTGTCGGAAAGGCCGCCCTCGTTGGGGACCTGGTCGCCCGGGATGGGAGCCGCCTTCAGCCTTGGCAGCGCCGCGCCCATGAAGTCGCGCCAGATGCCGGCCGGGACGTTGCCGCCGG
>CAMLRH010000193.1 GCA_946482375.1 uncultured Caulobacteraceae bacterium
TGCAGGAGCGCATCACCTCGACCAACAAGGGCTCGATCACCTCGGTGCAGGCCATCTACGTGCCCGCCGACGACCTGACCGACCCGGCCCCGGCGACGTCCTTCGCCCACCTGGACGCGACGACCGTGCTGAGCCGTGACATCGCCGCCCAGGCCATCTTCCCGGCCGTCGACCCGCTCGACTCCACCTCGCGGATCATGGACCCGCTGGTGATCGGCGAGGAGCACTACGCCGTCGCGCGCCGCACGCAGGAGATCCTGCAGCAGTACAAGGCGCTGAAGGACATCATCGCCATCCTCGGCATGGACGAGCTGTCGGAAGACGACAAGCTGGTCGTCGCCCGCGCCCGCAAGATCCAGCGCTTCCTGTCGCAGCCCTTCTTTGTGGCCGAGCAGTTCACCAACCAGCCCGGCAAGTTCGTCGAGCTGGCCGACACCATCCGCTCGTTCAAGGCCATCTGCGACGGCGAGTACGACCACCTGCCGGAAGGCGCCTTCTACATGGTCGGCCCGATCGAAGAGGCGGTCGAGAAGGCCGAGCGCATGGCCGCCGAGGCCGCCTAAGCATGGCTGACAAGCTCCACTTTTCGCTGGTGGCGCCGGAGCGCGAGTTGTTCTCGGGCGATGTCGACCGCGTCGACGCGCCGGGCAGCGAGGGCGATTTCGGCGTGCTGTCCGGCCACGCGCCGTTCATGACGGCGCTGCGCGAAGGCCAGGTCACCATCCACGACGGCGCGGCCACCCGGGTGTTCGAAATCCACGGTGGTTTCGCCGATGTCACCCCGCAGGGGTTGACGATCCTGGCGGAACACGCGGTAGAAACAGTCTAGTCAAAAGCCCGCCGCAAAGAGCGGGTATCGTTGAGTAGTTCGGAGGGGACCACGGCGCCACGGCGCCTCCAAGCTTTGAGGAAGAGGATATGCGTCAAGCGCTCGTCAGCCTGATCGCCGCCGCGGCCGTAGCCGCCCCGGCCATGGCCCAGGAATCCACGCCGGCGGTTCCGCCCGTTCCGGTCGAGACCCCGGCGACGCCGCCGCAGCCTTTGGTTCCTGAAGCCAACCCGTCAACCGCCGCCGTCCCGGCCGTGCAGACGCCGCCGGCGGCCGAAGCGGCTCCGGCCGATGTGGCCCCCGCGGCCGTCCCGATGGCCGCCGACGTGGCCCCGGTCGCTGTGCCGGTCCCGGCCGCGCCTCCGGTCGTCGAAGCGCCGCCGCCCCCTCCGCCGCCGCCCACCGAGCCGACGACGGTTCGCGCGCTGGCGCTGATCGAGAACCTCTGCAAGCCGCTGATCGCCGGCGGCGATCCGGCCGCGGTCACCAAGTCGCTGGGCTTCAAGAAGAAGCGCGAGTCCTATGTCCTCTCGCTCGCCAAGCCGACGGTGTTCACGATCAACCCGTCGCCGTCGAACAAGAACGTCTGCCTGCTTGAGATCGACCACCCGGTCGGCGTCGACAAGGACATGACCGTCGGCCTGCACAACTGGGCCATCGCGCGCGGCTTCAAGCTCGAGCGCAACGACGAATTCACCACCGACATGAAGCGTCACACCCGCTCGTGGGAAAAGACCGTCGACGGCAAGTACGAGGCGCTGGTGATGGTGACGACGCGCAAGAACGACGGCTCGCCGTTCAGCCGCAACGCCGATCGCACCACGGTGATGTATACCGTCCAGTGAGGCGCTGAGGCCTCGCTGAGGGTTTTGCGCGGGCCATGGCCTGGATCGTTCTGATAGTCGCCGGTCTCTTCGAGATCGGCTGGGCGGTGGGCCTCAAGTACACCGAGGGCTTCACGCGTATGGGCCCGACCGTGTTCACGGCGATCAGCCTGATCATCAGCATGGGCCTGCTCGGCTGGTCGGTGCGCACCCTGCCGCTTGGCACCGCCTACGCCGTCTGGACGGGGATCGGCGCTGTCGGCACCGCGATCCTGGGCATAGTGCTGTTCAAGGAGCCGGCGACGGCGGCCAGGCTGACCTGCATCGCGCTCATCGTCGCCGGGATCGTCGGGCTGAAGTTCTTCTCAGGCTCGCAGGCCTAGGCCGCGGCGCGTTTCTCCGTCGGCATCCAGTCGAGGCAGATGCGGGCGACGTCTTCCCAGCCGGGCTCGCCGGGTAGCCAGTGGCTCATGTCGCGCATCACGTGGAAGTCGGCTGATAGCCGCGCGGCCGTCTGCTTCACCGTGGCAGGCGGGTGAATCACGTCGCGCCCGCCGGCGATGGCCAGCACCGGCGCCTCGACCATGGCTGACGGCACGAGAGTGGTCATGAACGGGTCCATCCACCAGTTCAGCGTCTGCCACAGCGCCCGGCCGCTCTCGGGAACCATGCGCTTGAAGATCGCCGCGCGTTCTTCGCGGTCCATGCGGTCGAGGCTGTAGAGCTTGGCCAGCGCATAGTCGGGGTCGATGGCCTGCAGCCAGTAGGGCCCGAGCGCATAGAGGCTGACGGCCGACACCGCCTCTTCCATCGAGGCCCCGGCCACGCCCCAGGGCGGCGAGGGCGCTAGCAGGATCAGCCCGGCGACCTCGGTGCGCACGGCGGCCAGCTGCGCCACCAGTCCACCCATGGAATGGCCGATGAGGATCGGCGGCTCTTCACACGCCTCGCAGACCTCCGCGACGGCGCGGGCGTAGTCGATCATAGTGAAGTTGGCGACCGGGCCGCGCTTCTGCGCCTCATGGCCCGGCAAGTCGGGGGTCAGCACGCGATGGCCCGTCGCCTCGAACGGCTCGCGGAACCTCTCGAACACCCAGCCGCCACAGAAGGCGCCGTGCACCATGACGACGGGCTTGGGCATGCCTTGTCCGAGATCCTTCGCGACGCGGCGCCTGACGCGCGCCGCTACCCCCGAGCGCAGCCTAGCGCGAGTCAGTTCCTACGCCAGAGCTTCATTTGTCGCGCTTAGCCTTCGGCTTGGCGGCGGCCGCCTTCTTCGGCGCGGCCTTCTTCGCCGGAGCCTTGGGCTTGGCCGTAGCGGCAGGCTTCGCCTTGGCCTTGGGAGCGACGGCCTTGGCAGGAGCCGCCTTCCTGGCCGGCGCGGCTTTCTTCGCGGCAGGCTTGGCTTTCGGCGCGGCGACCTTCGCAGGCGCAGCGGCGGGCTTCGGCTTTGCGACCGCCTTCGGTTTGGGCGCAGGCTTCTTAGCGGGAGCCGCCGCCTTCTTCGCCGGAGCCGGCTTGGCCGCGCCCTCGACGCCGCGTGCGTCGATCCACGAGAAGATGTCGGCGATCATGGCGTCCGTGCTCGGCTCGTCGACGATCCAGTGTCCGGCCGTGGCGTACTCGCGATAGTCGGCGCCGACCTTGTGGTACTTGGCCGCCACCTTGCGGACGCCGTCGATCGGCGTGGTGCGATCGAGCGCGCCGCCGATGACCAGCATCGGGACCTTGATCTTCATCTCGTCGACAAAGGCGGTGCGGTTGGGGTCCTGGTCCGGATAGGCGAGGTCGGCGTAGACGCGGCCGGAGTCGTAGAGGTTGCCCTTCCACAGCTGCTCGTGCCGTGATTTCGCGACCCGGTTCATCACCCCCCAGGTGAAGCCCGGCTTCCAGATGCGGTGCGAGCGCGCTTCGGGCTTACCGGTGAAGAGGATGTTGGCGAAGGTGAAGGCCTGCGCCAGCGACCGCGCGCCGACCGCGTCCGGCGGCGACGCCGGGGTGACCAGGATGGCGCCCGCGACGAGCCCGGCCTCGGCCAGCTTCTGGGCCAGCAGCCCGCCCATTGAGTGGCCCATGACCAGCGGCGGCGAGCCGTCTTCCGACGCCAGCCGCTTCGCGATCGCCGAAACGTCGGCCACGTAGTCGGCCAGCGAAACCTTGGCCAGTTCTGGCGGCGCGCTGTCGTGGCGGCGCAGCTCGGGCTTCAAGGTCGGCGTCTCCACCTTCCAGCCGCGCTCGCGGAAGGCCGGCGCCAGCTTCACGAAGGCCTCGGCGCTCGAACCCACGCCATGGATCATCAGGATCGTCTTGGTCATCGCCCTCTCCCCTTAAGCCGCGAACTTGCGGAAGGCTGAGACGACCTTCTCATAGGCGGCGCGCTTGAAAGGTATGACCAGTTCGGGCGCTTCGTCGAGCCGCCCCCAGCGCCAGGCGTCGAACTCGACCTCGGCGTGGTGGTCCAGCCGGATTTCCGACTCCTCACCGGTGAAGCGCAGCGCGAACCACGCCTGCTTCTGCCCCTTCCAGCCGCGCGCCGCCTTCTCGTGCTGGTACTCGGGCGGGAAGTCGTAGGTGATCCAGCCCTCGGTGCGGCCCAGCGCCTCGACCGAGGTCACGCCGGTTTCTTCCTCAAGCTCGCGCAGCGCCGCGTCGAACAGGTCTTCGCCCGCGTCGACGCCGCCCTGCGGGAACTGCCAGTTGTGGGGACCCGGCACGCCGGCGCGCTTGCCGAACCAGACGCGGCCATCGGGGTGAAACAGGACCACCCCGACGTTCGGCCGATGCTGCGGATAGTCGTCCCCCAAGGGCCGCCTACTTCTTGGTGTCGACCTTGGGCTTCGGCGCCACGACCTCGGCCAGACGCGCCGTCGGCTTGGGCATCTTCGGCGTCGCGGCGACGCTGCCGTACTTCAGCACGTCGATGGCGCGCTTCAGCTGGAAGTCGCCCTCCTTCTCGTCGAAGCCGGACGGCGGCGCTTCGGCGGGCTCGTGCGCGCCGCGGCGGGCCTTGCCCTCCTCGGCGTTCAGCGCGTTGCGGAAGCTGGCCTCGCTGAACTGGAAGCTGCGCGAGGCGATCAGCTCGGCCTGCTCCTTGGTCGCCGCCACTTCCAGGTCGGGGTCGATGCCGGTCTTCTGGATCGAGCGGCCCGAGGGCGTGTAGTAGCGCGCCGTGGTCAGCTTCAGAGCGCCGTCGACACCGCCGCGCAGCGGGATCACCGTCTGCACCGAGCCCTTGCCGAAGCTGGTCAGGCCGACGACCTCGGCCCGCTTGCGATCCTGCAGGGCGCCGGCGACGATCTCGGCCGCCGAGGCCGAACCGGTGTTGATCAGCACCACAACCGGCAGGCCATTCAGCATGTCGCCGGGCCGGGCGTTGTAGCGCTCGATGTCGCGCGGGTTGCGGCCGCGCTGGGAAACCACTTCGCCGCCGTCGAGGAACAGGTCGGCCACGCCCACCGCCTGGTCGAGCAGACCGCCGGGGTTGTTGCGCAGATCGAAGACCAGCCCCTTCATCTTCGGGTTCTTGGCCCGCAGCTGCTGGACGGCGATGGCCACCTCGTCGGTGGCCTTCTCGTTGAAGCTGGCGAGGCGGACGTAGCCGTACTCGCCTTCCATCCGCGCCGTCGCCGCGCGCGGCTTGATGATCTCGCGCACCAGCTTGACGTCGAACGGGTCGGACTTCTCGCGAGCGATGGTCAGGGTGACGGTTTCGCCCACCCGGCCGCGCATCTGCTTGACGGCCTCGGCGACCGGCATGCCGAGCACGCTCTCGC
>CAMLRH010000194.1 GCA_946482375.1 uncultured Caulobacteraceae bacterium
AACGACGGCAAGCGGCTGCGCGAGCTGGTCGACGCCCTGCACCCGGCCGACGTCGCCGACCTGATGGGCTTCCTCACCGCCGAGTATCGCGAGGAGATCCTGCCCCACCTCGACCCCGAGGCGCTGGCCGAGATCATCTCCGAACTCGAGGACAACATCCGCGAGGAGGTGCTGGAGGCGGTGCCCTCGGCTACCCTGGCCAAGGCGCTGGAGGAACTGGATTCCGACGACGCCGCCGACGTCGTCGATGACCTCGACAAGAGAAAGCGCGGCGAGGTGCTCGCGGCCATGCCCGAGGTCGAGCGGGCGGCGATCGAGACCGCGCTGGCCTACGAGGACGAGACCGCCGGGCGCCTCATGCAGCGCGAGTTCCTGGCCGCGCCGCAGTTCTGGACCGTCGGGCAGACCATCGACCACGTGCGGGCCTCGTCCGAGGACCTGCCGGAGCTGTTCTTCGACGTCTATGTGGTCGACCCGGCCTACAAGCCGGTGGGCGCGGTGCCGGTCAGCACGCTCCTGCGGTCGGAGCGCGACACCGAGCTCGAACGCATCATGGAGCCGGTCAACGAGATCACCGTCGACCAGGACCAGGAAGAGGTCGCCTACATCTTCGACAAGTACCACCTGATCTCGGCGCCGGTCGTGGACGACGGCGGCCGGCTGGTGGGCCAGATCACCGTCGACGACATCGTCGGCGTCATCGCCGAGGAGACCGAGGAAGACATCCTGGCGCTGGCCGGCGTGTCCGACGCGGGCCGCGACGCCTCGGTCTGGGGGATCGCGCGGTCGCGGTTGCCATGGCTGGTGGTCAACATGCTGACCGCCGCGCTGGCGGCCAGCGTCATCCGCGCCTTCGAGGGCGAGATCGCCAAGCTCGTGACCTTGGCGGTGCTGCTGCCGGTGGTGGCCTCGCTCGGCGGCAACGCCGGGACGCAGACGCTGGCGGTGGCGGTGCGCGCATTGGCCAGCCGCGAGCTCAACGCCGCCAACGCGGTGCGGATCGTGACGCGCGAGATGAGCGTGGGCGTGCTGAACGGTCTGACGCTGGCGGTGCTGATGACGATAGCCGTCTACGTCTGGCTGCAGGACGCGCGGCTGTGTCTCACTTTGGCAGGCGCGCTGCTCATCAACCTGTTCGTGGCGTCCGTGGCCGGCATCCTTGTGCCGTTGGCGCTCGACAGGCTGGGGCGTGACCCGGCCGTTTCGTCGCCGGTTCTCGTGACTTTCGTCACCGATTTCATGGGCTTCCTGTCGTTCCTGGGCTTAGCCGCGCTGATCCTGCTGTAGGGCGGCCCGGAACTTGCGCGTCCCTGTTGCAGTCAGGGGCGTCTGTTCCATTCTGGATCACCTATGAACCCGCGCCATCAGGTCTCCCGGGCCGCGATCGACATGATCAAGCGGTTCGAAGGGTATCGCCGCAAGGCCGCCCAGCTGCCCGACGGGCGCTGGACGCTGGGCTATGGCCATACGCAGACGGCGCGGGCCGGGGCCGAGGTCTCGGAACAGGACGCCGAGGCGCTCTTGCTCTGGGACCTGATCGGCGTCGTCCACGCCATCAACGAACACACCTATTCGCCGCTGAACCGCAACCAGTTCGACGCGCTCTGCTCCTTCGTGTTCAACATCGGGCCCGAGAACTGGCGCCACTCGGCGGTGCTCCGCCGACTGAACGAGGGCCAGGCGCTGCAGGCGGCCGCCTGCATGGAGATGTGGCGCAAGGCCGAGGTTGGGGGGCAGACCATCGTCATCGACGCGCTGGTCCGTCGCCGGGCGGCCGAGAAGCTGCTGTTCCTCACCCCGATGGAAGGCTGGATGCCGGCGCCGACGCCGCTGCTGCCGCCGAGGCTGGACCTCGACGCCATCGAGGGGCTGCCGCTTCAGACGCCGAAGGATTTTCACGTCGTGCTGGAAGGTGATCAGACCTCGGGCGTCGCGGGGTCCGTCCTTGGCGCTGACGCCACCGCCATCGAGCGCGCTTCGGACGCCGTCGGCGCGCGGCTGCGCCAGATCCTTCCCGACCCCGAACCGACCGCCGGTCCGTCTCTGCGTCTTACCCCCGCCACCGAGTTCGATTTCGACCCCGATCCCGAACCCGAGGTCGAGGAGGCGGCGACGCAGGACGGGCCGACCCTATTCGAGGCCGCCGCTCCGCAAGCGAAGGCCGAAGCCAATCCCGCCGCTGTCGAGCGGATGGTGCTGCAGGACATTTCCGGCGCCTCGCCGCTGCGGATGAACTGGCTTGGCCCGTTCGCGCCGATCGCACTGGCGGCGGGCGGCATGGCGGTGTCGGGCGGTTCGCTCGGCTGGGCCTTCTACGCCGACGGCGCGGCCGGGCCGGCCATCACCTGGGCGGGCGGTCTGGCGGGCGTCAGCATGATGTCGTTCGCGGCCTACCTGGCCCTGCGCAAGCTGGGCGAGTCCGAGAACGGGGATTAAGCCCCACAATCCTCATTCCCGCGAAAGCGGGAACCTCGACACGGTGCGCGGCTTCTGGGTCCCCGCCTTCGCGGGGATGAGCGGGTTTCTAATGATCCATCCGCCAGACTTCGCGGCTGTAGACCGAGTCACCTTCATTGATGCCGGCGAGCGCGCCCGCGGCCATGAACAGGGCGTCGTCGGCGACCCAGGCGGCCACCCCTGAGCGCGGGCTCCAGGGCGCCTCGATGGTCCGCCACAGGGCGCCGTCCTCGGACACCATCATCAGGCCGGTCTGGCTGGGCTCGGCCGTATCGACGCCGACCAGCCAGATCTTGTTGTCATAGACGACCGGCGTGTAGCCGAACGGCTTCTGCGGCGAGATTTCCGCCGTGGTCTGCACCCATTCGATGCCGTCGGGGCTGAACCAGACGTCGTTGGTCATGCCCCGGCCGTCGGCGCCGCCGATCAGCCACAGCCGGTTCTTGTAGACGAAGGCCTTGGCGCCCGAGCGCCCGGACCATGGCGCATTCGCCGTGACCTGCGTCCAGTTCACGCCGTCCCGCGAGCGCCAGACGTCATTGTAGAGCCGCTTGCCGTCGTCGCCGCCCAGCAGCCAGAGCGCGCCCTGGAAGCTGACGGCGCTGTAGAAGATGCGCTTGGGCAGGTTGCCGCGACCCAGCGTCTCCCACTTCTTGAAATCGTTGGTGCGGCGCACGACCGGGTCGATCTCGAAGTCCGTGTAGCCGCCCTTGATGGCCCCCAGCGCATAGATCGAGCCGTTGTGCTGGACGTATTTCAGGTAGGCGGTGTTGAGCTCGCCGTCCGGCAGGGCCTCGCCCTTCCAGGCGCGGCCGTCGGCCGTGCTCCAGATGCGGTCGGGGTGGAAGGCGTAGGCGCGGCCCTGGACGAACACGGGGAAGTTCGCGCCGCCCGGGATAACGGAACGCGCGGTCACTCGGGTCCAGACATAGGCTGACTCTTTCGCGCCGCTGTCCTTTGGCGCCGCGAATGCCCCCCAAGACCCGGGCTGGGCAGCGGCGCAAACGAGCACCGTCGCCAGCATGAGCGCGCGAAGAACGCGCACGGTCCCCTCCGACTAATAGCCCCGGCCTTATGTGGCCGGTGGTAGGGGCAGCATATCCCGGAAAGCGCGGTTGGCTACCGTCCTCGCGCAGGTTTGATGAAGGTAAACAGCAGCCTTACGAGGAATTTGGGCCGGTTTCTGCGCCGATGTGCCGCTACGGCAACATACGTCCCGGTATGCGAAAGGCCGCCTCGTTGTCGGAGGCGGCCTTTCCATTGTCGAACCGCTGGGCGGTCTTTGCGACCCTTGCGCTTACGCGCGGACCTCGATCGCGGAGGTCCAGGTCACGGTTTCCGCACGCGGCGAGAGACAATGAGACACTGGATCACCTCCTTTCAGCTGTTGAGAACAGGATCTCCAATATGGGTCGATCCGCGTGAGTCGCAAATGCGCGATCACGTCGCGGACCGCGGCTTTCTGCGATGCAGGTCGGTGATCGGCGCGGTGAGCTCCGACAGCGCCTTTGTGGCCGCCTGGTAACCGGCGTTGACCGCGGGGTCGTAGGCCTTCCAGTTGCGGATATCTATGCCCTCGACGTTGGGCAGGATCAGCACGTCGGAGGCCTCGCGGCTGGCGGCGAGGTCGCGCCCGGTGCTGACGGTCGCCGCCCGCATCAACAGGGCGACGATCGGTGGGCCCTGCCGCCACTTGCCGGAAAACAGCCAGTCGAGGAACGGCGGCACGTCCTTGAAGTCGTCCGCCGTGACGCTGCGGCCGCGCGTGACATCGACGCCCACAACCGCGCCGAGGTGAAAGGCGCGCATGATGTCGGCGGGAAAATTCTTCACGACCGCGCCGTCCACCAGCACGTCGGCGCCCTGGGTGACCGGGGGCAGGACGCCGGGCAGCGCGATCGAGGCCCTGAGCGCCCGGCGCAGCAGCCCCCCCCGGTGCAGGTGGTAGGCCCCCGTCGTCAGGTTCGAGGAGACGCAGAAGAAGGGCAGCGGCATGTCGGCGATCTGGATGTCGCCGAAATGCTCCCTCAGCCGCTGGCGAACCAGGTTGCCGCGGGTCATGGCGATCATCGGAAAGGCGATATCGGCGATCGGGCTCGACGAGACGAACGCCGCGCGCATGCGATGGTCCATCTCCTCCTCGTCCCAGCCGAGCGCGAGGCCCGCCGCGATCATGGCGCCCATCGAGGCGCCGCCGACGAAGTCGATGGGCACGCCGGCCTCGCGCAGCGCCTTGATCGCGCCGATGTGGGCGTAGGCCCGGGCTCCGCCGCCCGACAGCACCAGCCCAACGGACTGACCGGTCAGCACGCGCGCGATCCGGGCGACATCGGCGGTGTCCCCCCGGCGGACGTGGAAGACGCGCGCGGCCTTGGTGACGTCTAGCCATGCCTCCGACCCCTGCGGGTGCTTGCGGGTGGCGGGCCGGATGAGCAACAGGTCGACAAGCTGCTGCGCCTGCAGCGGCTCGGAGGCATAGCCGGCGAACGTCCTTGGCGGCTTGCGCTCGCCATGGCCCACCCAGAGCAGGCGGTCGACCTGGCGGCCCACCATCGCCTTCCAGGCCTGCTCGTCCTGCTCGGCGCAATAGAGGACGAAATCGTTCGCCGCCTCGAGGTTGGAGAAGGCCTCGGTGGCGTCGTCCACCGCCTCGACGCCGCGAACGGCCACGGAATAGCCGTTGGCCCGCACGGCGCCGGCGATCTGGTCGACCAGCGTCCGGATCGGCGGGCCGTCGTCGACGGCGATGAAACCGAACACCGAAGGCGCGCCGAGGACATCCGGCTTGGTCGTCTGGCGCGCCCGCAGGATCATCAACCGCGCGAGCTCGGTCATGACGCCGGGATGGCGCTCGACGGCCTCGAAGAAGTCGGCGCGGGGCAGGGCGAGGATCTCGCTGTCGCGCAGGGCGACGACGGCCGCCGAGTGCGGCGTGCCGGCGACCAGCGCCATCTCG
>CAMLRH010000195.1 GCA_946482375.1 uncultured Caulobacteraceae bacterium
CGCCACTCGATCTCGAGTTCGCCGCCGTCCAGCTCCATGACGGCGCGACGGCCAGTCAGGCCCTTGCGATGCGCGGCCACGAGCGCCGCGCAGGCGCCGGTGCCGCAGGCTTGCGTCAGGCCCGCGCCGCGTTCCCAGACGCGCAGGCGGATGCGGTCGGCGGCCTTCACCTGCGCGAAGCCGACGTTGACGGCCTGTGGGAACAGCGGGTCGTGCTCGACGGCGGCGCCCACGCCGCGCACGTCGACGGCATCGACGTCGTCCACGAAAAAGACAGCGTGCGGGTTGCCCATGCTGACCGCGCCTGGTCCGGTCAGGACCCCGGCCGAATAGTCGAGCGTCACCGTGTCCATCTCGCGAGACAGCGGGATGTCGCGCCAGCCTAGGCCCGGTTCGCCCATGTCGACGCTGATGCTGGTCTCGCCGGCCCTCGTGGCCTTCAGAAAGCCGGCCCCGGTCTCGATCAGGACCTCGTCGCGGCCCGATTCCTCCATCAGCCGCCAGGCGACGCAGCGGGTGGCGTTGCCGCAGGCGTCGACCTCGCCGCCGTCGGCGTTCCAGATACGCATGAAGGCGTCGGCCTTGGCCGAGGATTCGATGACGATGAGCTGGTCGCAGCCGACGCCCGAGGCGCGGTCGGCGATGGCGCGCGCCTGCTCACCGTCCGGGCGGAACGGTTCGCGGCGGGCCTCGACCACGACGAAGTCGTTGCCGAGCCCGTTCATCTTCAGGAACGGACGGCTCATGGCGCGGGCTATATAGGCGAAAACCTCGCCGCCGTCAGATGCGGCGGCTATGAAGGGTGTGATGGCGCTTCGGGACTTGCGGATCAGGGCGCGCCTGCGGGCCCTCTACCACGGCTCCTCACCGACGGCGGTGAGGTTCCGGCTGGCTGTCATCGCCATCGACTTCGCCATCATCGCCTTCTTCATCGCCGCGCCCCTGCTCGATGGCTGGGCTTACTACACGCTGGATGGGCTGATCGCATTCCTGCTCACGATAGACCTCATCGCGAGGGCGCTGGCGCAGAGCGACGTGAAGGCCTGGCTGAAGAAGCCGCTGGTCTGGGTCGACATCTTCATCCTGGCGACGCTGCTGTTCCCCAGCATCCTCTACAACTTCGGCTTCCTGCGGGTGCTGCGGCTGTGGACGCTGCTCAACAGCGAGTTCTTCTGGCGCACGGTCGGGCGGCGCTACAACGACACGCGGGTCGAAGGCATCGTGAAGTCGGGCTCGGCCCTGCTCGCCTTCGTCTTTGTCGTGACCGGCTTCGTGTACGCGACCTACATCGGTCGCTACGGGGGCATCTCGGGCTATGTGGACGCCCTCTACTTCACCATCACCAGCATGACGACCACGGGCTATGGCGACATCGTCCTGCCGGGCACGATGGGTAAGCTGATCTCCATCGTTGTGATGCTGCTGGGCGTCAGCCTGTTCATCCGGCTGATCCAGTCGCTGGTGCGGCCGCACAAGGTCCACTTTCCGTGTCCGACCTGCGGCCTGCAGCGGCACGACCCCGACGCCGTCCATTGCAAGGCCTGCGGCGAGATCCTGAACATCCCCAACGACGACTAGCAATGAAACTTGCCGGTTTGCTCGCCGCAATGGTCTGGGCCCTGGCCGCGCCCGCCCTCACCCAGGCCGACCCTCATCAATGGTTGGAGGGCGCCCAGGACCCGAAGGCGCTGGAGTGGGTGGCGCGGGAGAACGCCCGCTCGACCGCGGCTCTGCGGGACGATCCACGTTACCGGCGCCTGCACGACGAGGCGCTGGAACTCCTCACCGCCGACGACCGCACGCCGGCGGTGGAGTTCATCGGCCGCTCGGTCTTCAACTTCTGGCGCAACGAGGAGCATGTGCGGGGCGTGTGGCGGCGCACGCCGCTGAAGGACTATGCCCGCCGTCCGCGCCAGTGGGAGGTGGTGCTGGACATCGACAGGCTGGCCAAAGCCGAGAAGGCCAATTGGGTCTGGAAGGGCTCCAGCTGTGTCGCTCCGGCCTACCGGCGCTGCCTCGTCTACCTGTCGGACGGCGGCAAGGACGCCGTCGAGGTGCGCGAGTTCGACCTTGGGACCAGGCGCTTCGTCGACGGCGGCTTTCGCTTTCCGGAGGGCAAGCAGACCGTCGAGTGGCTGGACCCCGACACCGTGATCTTCACCCGCGCCGCCGATGCCGCCACGGAGTCCGGCTACGGCTACATTGTGCGCACCCTCAAACGAGGCCAGCCGATCGCGCGGGCCGTCGAGGTGTTCCGCGGCCAGCCCAGCGACGTGAGCGTTTCGCCACGCGTTCTGCGCGACGGTCAGGGGCGCCAGGCCGTCATCCTGGAGCGCGGCGTCGAATACTTCCGCTCGGAGTATCATCTGCTCACCGACGACGGGCCGAAGCGCCTCGTGCTGCCCGAGCGTCTGCGCCTTCACGGTCTGCTGGACGGGCTGCTGATCTTCACGGTCGCGGAAGACTGGAAATGGCGCGGACTTGGGGAAACGCACCCGGCCGGCTCGCTGGTAGCCTACATGCCGGAGATGCTCGTGCCGGTGACCGGCGTGGAGGACATGATCTTCTCAAACCAGGCCAGCCGGATCCTGGAGCCCGGACCTCGCCAGAGCATCGAGGACGTCCAGATCTCGGCCGGGCGCGTCGTCGTCAGCCTCTCCGATAACCTCCAGGGCAAGCTCTTCGCCTTCACCAACAACGGCGAGTGGGGCTGGGAGCCGCGTGAGTTGCCCGGCGCCGCCAACGCCGCCATCGCCATCAAGAGCGTCAGCGATATCGACGACCAGCTCTTCTATACGGTGGAGGGCTTCGTCACCCCGACCGAACTGAAGCTGGCCGACGCCGCCACCGGCCGCGCCCGGACCACCAACGTCATGCCGGCCCGCTTTGCCTCGGACGATCTCGTCGTGGAGCAGCACGAGGTCGCCTCGAAGGACGGAACGCTGATCCCCTACTTCCTCATCCGCCACCGGGACGCGCCGCTCGACGGTTCGGCGCCGACGCTGCTGCACGGCTATGGCGGCTTCCAGGTTTCGAAGACGCCGGCCTACGACCCGATCGTCGGCAAGCTGTGGCTGGAGAGGGGCGGCGCCTATGCGCTCGCCAACATCCGGGGCGGCGGTGAGTTCGGGCCCGCCTGGCACCAGGCGGCGCTGAACGGGAACCGCCAGCGCGCCTATGACGACTTCTTTGCGGTCGCCGAAGACCTGATCGCGCGCAAGGTGACCTCGCCGCGCCGGCTGGGCATCTACGGTCGGTCGAACGGCGGGCTGTTGATGGGGGTGGCCATGACCCAGCGGCCGGAGCTGTTCAACGCGGTGGTCATCGAAAGCCCGCTGCTCGACATGCTGCGCTACCACGAGCTTCCGGCGGGCGCGTCCTGGATCGGCGAATACGGCGATCCGCGCATTCCGGAGGAGGCAGCCTGGCTGGCCGGCTACTCGCCCTATCAGGCGCTGAAGCCGGGCGTCGCGTACCCGCCGGCCTACATCACCACAAACACCAAGGACGACCGCGTCCATCCCGGCCACGCCCGCAAGTTCGCCGCGCGGCTGGACGAACTCGGCGTCCCCCATCTCTATTTCGAGAACACCGAGGGCGGTCACGCCAACTCCGCCGATCCGCCGGCGGAGGCGGTGCGCTGGGGGATGCATTATACCTACCTGATGCAGAGGCTGATGGACTGACGTGAACCAGCCGCTCCGGTCATCGCCGTTCGTGTCGCTCGAGGCCCCGCGCCTCGACCCGGCGAAGTTCCGCGACCCCCTGGTGACAGCGAAGGGCGAACCGCGCGCGCGGGTGGCGATGAAGGCGCTGACCACGCTGTGGTTCAACACCGGCACGCTCTGCAACCTGACCTGCCTCAACTGTTACATCGAGAGCAGCCCGACCAACGACGCGCTGGTCTATCTGACAGCGGCCGAGGCGCGGGCCTACCTCGACGAGATCGAGCAGCTGCGCCTGCCGGTGCGAGAGATCGGCTTCACCGGCGGTGAACCGTTCATGAACCCCGACATCGAAGCCATGATCGGCGAGGCGCTGGATCGCGGCTTCGAGGTTCTGGTGCTGACCAACGCCATGAAGCCGATGGAGCTTCGCAAGGCCGGCCTGCTGGCGCTTAGGGGCGAGCGGCTCACCGTCCGCGTCAGCCTCGACCACCACACCGCCGCCGTCCACGAGGCCGAGCGCGGCGCGGGCACGTGGGCGAAGACCATCGAGGGCCTGCAATGGCTGGCGCGGGAGGGTTTCGGGTTGGCCGTCGCCGGCCGTCGCCTGACGCAGGAGACCGAGGCCGAGGCGCGGACGGGCTACGCCGCCCTGTTCGCTGGGCTCGGCGCGACGGTGGACGCCTTCGACCCTTCGCGTCTCGTGCTGTTTCCGGAAATGGACGCCACGCACGACGTGCCGGAGATCACCACCGCCTGCTGGGGCATCCTCGGGAAGTCGCCCGACGACCTCATGTGCGCCTCGTCGCGCATGGTGGTGAAGCATCGCGGCGCCGGGGCGCCGACGGTGATCGCCTGCACGCTCACGCCCTATGACCCGCAGTTCGATCTCGGGTCCACGCTGGCCGGCGCGCTTGGCGAGGTCGCGCTGAACCACCCCCATTGCGCCAAGTTCTGCGTGCTGGGCGGGGCCAGCTGTTCGGCCTCCTAGTTCCGGGTGAGCGGAAAGTATCAGGCCGCGCGAATAGTCTCAGCCAGGAGTTTCCCTTCCCGCCCCCGGCTGGACCCTGCCCTCCAGGCGACCGCGATCTCGCGGGAGGGGTGTTCGGCGGCGAGGGGGCGGATGGCGATCGGGACGTGCTCGGTGAGGCCGGAGTCCACCGCCATGGCCGGGAGGAAGGAGACCCCAAGGCCCGAGCCGACCATCTGGACGAGGGTTGGCAGCGAGGTGGCGGCGAAGGCTTCCTCGCCGGTCGGACGAGGCAGCTGCAGGCCCCAGGCGGCGAGGGCGTGTTCGCGAAGGCAATGGCCGTCCTCCAGCAGGATGAGGTCTTCGCCCTCGAGTGCGTGAGGCTTCACCTTCTGCTGAGCGGTCGCGGGATGGTTCGGCGGTAAGGCGGCGTAGAGTTCGTCGTCCGAGACATGCTCCCACGACAGCCCCGTCATGTCGTAGGGCAGGGCGATGAGGGCCGCGTCGAGCGTGCCGGCGCGTAAGGCGGCGACGAGGCGGTCGGTCAGATCCTCGCGCAGGAAGAGGCGGAGCTTTGGAAAGCGCTGGCGGATCGCCGGCAGGGCCTTGGGCAGCAGGAAGGGGGCGATGGTCGGGATGACGCCCAGCCTGAAACGCCCGGCCAGCGGCTCACCCGCGGCGCGGGCGGCCTGCACCAGGTCGTCGGCCTGGGTGAGGATGCGGTCGGCGC
>CAMLRH010000196.1 GCA_946482375.1 uncultured Caulobacteraceae bacterium
CCGCGGCCGCCATCGCCGCGCTCGACGTCATCGAGGCCGATCCGGAACTCTGTGGACGACCGCTGCACAAGGCCCGCCGTTTCACCCGCGCGCTGAACCTGCCTGAAGCGCAGAGCGCCATCGTGCCGGTGATCGCGGGCGAAGCCGCCGCGGCTCTGGACGCCTCGGCCATGCTGGAGCGCGAGGGCTATCTCGTCACCGCTATCCGCCCGCCGACGGTGCCGGAGGGGACCGCGCGGCTGCGGGTGACCTTTAACGCCCGTCACGCTGACGAGGATGTCGACCGCCTCGCCGCCCTGATCGGGGGCCTGCCATGCCGACGCTGATCGTCACCGGCGTCGGCACCGACATCGGCAAAACCTACATCAGCGCCGCCATCATCCGCGCCCTGCGAGAGCGCGGCGTGGCCGTCGACGCCTTCAAGCCGGTTGTCAGCGGCTTCGACTACGAGCGCCCCGAGCTGAGCGACGCCGGCGTCCTGCTGGAGGCGCTGGGCGCGCCGATCACGGCCGAGACGGTTGAGGAGATGTCGCCCTTCCGCTTCGCCGCGCCCATGTCGCCGCCGCTGGCCGCCGCACGCGAAGGCCGCTGCATTCGCTTCTCCGACGTGGCCGGTTTCTGCCGCGAGCGCATGGCCGACGCCGGCCGCTCGCTGTTGCTGATCGAGGGCGCGGGCGGCGTGATGTCGCCGCTCAGCGACGGGGCGACGGTCCTGGACCTTATCGAGGCCCTGGCCGCGCCGGTGCTGCTGGTCACCGGCGGCTACCTGGGGGCCATCAGCCATACGCTGACGGCAGTGGAGGTCATGCGGCGGCGAGGGCTCACCATCCGCGCCATCGTCCTCAACGAGACGTCCGATCTCGGCGCCACGCTGGAGGAGACGCACGAGTCCCTGCGCGTGCTGGCCGGCGGCGTGCCGATCGTCACCGTGCGGCGCGATGGCGAGGTCTCGGACGATCTGCTGCGGCTGATCTTCTAGGCGCGGGCCTGGCCCCATTCGTTCCAGCCGGCGAACTTCGGCGTGCCCGGCAGGTACATCCGCTCGAACTCGGTGATGGTGAAGCCCGCGTTCTCGATGGAGCGGGCGACCGGACGGGTCAGGTGGCAGCCGCCGGCGATCCTTTTCCAGATCGGCTCTATCCGCTGCTGCCAGACCGCTACGCCGGGATCGGGCGCGGCGCCATGTTCGCAGAACAGAAAGCGCCCGCCGGGTTTGAGCACCCGCTTCGCCTCGGCCAGAGCCGCGGCCGGGGCTTGCACCGAACAGAGGGTGTAGGTGCAGACCACGCTGTCGAAGCTGGCGTCCTCGAACGGCAGGGCTTCGGCCGTCCCGTCGCGAACCTCGACCTTCAGGCCGTCGGGCCGCGCGGCCGTCGCCGCTCGCTCGCGCAGCTCCGCCGACGGGTCGACGCCGAAGACGGCCTCGACCTTGCCGGGATCGTAGAAGGCGAGGTTCAGCCCGCCGCCGATGCCGAGCTCCAGCACCTTGCCGCTCGCCTGCGGCACGACCTTCGCCCGCTGCTTCATGATCGGTTTGGTCGCGCAGGCGCACCCGATCACATGGGGCAGGATGTGGCGGTCGTAGAAGGAGGTCATGCCCGCACGCTAAGCCGCCGCCACCGCGTCAGTCTATACCGTAGAGCAGGTCGTAGGGATCGACCTTGCCGGAGACAATGTCGGCCACCGGCGTTTCCGGCCACCCGACCGTGATGTCCGCACTGGCCCGCCAGGCCTGCACCACAAGGTCGCGCACCTCGCCGGCCGTGGCCGCCAGGTTGACCTCGCTGAACTCGAGCCCTCGCGGATCGGCGTTCGCGAATCCGCCGGCTTTCTCCAACTGGTAGAGCCGCTCGACCATGCTGTGGCTCTCGGCCAGGTAGGAGGCGGTGCGCACCTCGATGGCGCAGCTGCAGTCGTAAAAGGCCGGCATACGCTTGCGGACCGCATCGACCGTGACGTTGTCATGCACGAAGGCGCCTTCGATCGGTGCGTGAATCCTGGATGTCGAATAGCCCTGAGGGTTGGGGTAGGGCCCCCAGCCGTTGAAGTGGACGGTGACGTGCAGCGGCTGGCTGGCGTCGCCGACATAGTGAGCCCACGCGCCGAGGTCACGGACCAGCAGCGCCTCGCGCCGCCCGCGGTCGGCGGCGTACCAGGCCCGCCGCGCGGGATCGGTAGCCAGCCGCTCGGCGGCCTCTAGCGCGCGCCAATAGGCGAAGTCCTTGACCAGTTGCTGCCAGCCGTCGACCAGCGAGTAGTAGAGGTAGCCCGCCTCCCAACTGTCGGAGCCGACAGCCCGGAGCGCGGTCTCGTATGCGGCGCGCGTCGGCGGCAGGGCGGCGAGCGGCGGTCCGCCCATCACCAGCCCGGCGTCGTCGACGTCGATGAAGTGGGCGGCGTCACGGTTGTGATCGTGGATGCGCCCCGCACTCTTGGAGCGGTCGGGCTCGCGAGCCAGTTCGCCGATCTCGGTGGCGACCTCGGGCATGCGCAGGAAGGCGGGGACCTCGTCGGGCAGCGCCTCGACGCCCAGCTGGCCCACGATCCGGTGTCCGGTCGCACCCCAGGCCAGCGCCTCTGCCGGCGCAAGCATTAGCGCCGCCGCCGCCAACACACCCGACAATCTCATGCGATGGGTAGCTCGGCTTCGACGCGGGCGATCCAGCCGCGCGTCCTCGGATAGGCGGCGAGGTCGAAGCCGCCCTCGTGCGCCACGCGCGTATAGGCCACGCAGGCGACATCGGCGAGGCTCAGCCGTTCGCCCACCAGGAAGCGGGAGACGGCGAGCCCGTCCTCGATCCGCTGAATGGCTGCGTAGCCGCGCTGGACCAGCCGCTCCTCGACCTCCGCCGGCGACTTGCCGAGAAAGGCGACCTGGAAGCGCGCCACGGCGACGTAAGGCTCGTGGCTGTACTGCTCCCAGAACAGCCATTCGAACATCCGCGCGCGGTCGTAGGCGTCGGACGGAATGAGGTCCGAACCCTCCGCCAGATGGACCATGATGGCGTTGGATTGGGCCAGCGGACGGCCGTTCTCCAAGACCACCGTGGGCGCCTGACCGGCCGGGTTCATCGCCAGGAAATCGGGCGTACGGGTGCTCCCCGTCATCACGTCGATGTCGGTCCATTCGTAAGCAATATCAAGATGTTCTGCGACCCATTTCACTTTCAGGCAATTGCCCGATCTGGCGTCGCCGAAGATGTGGATAGCCATTTTTCGGCCGCCTTAATGGGTTGTCAGGCACAGGCTGATTAGCCTAAGCAAAGTCGGCGCGACAGCCCCGCTATGGAGGAAACCCCAAATGCGACGCCTCGCCGGACCCCTGGGCGCCGTAGCCCTCGTTTTCCTCGCATTCCCCGCCCAGGCCCAGACCGCCGAAGACCCGATCGGCGACCTGATCGTGAAGGCGCTGGCGATCGTGACCGCGCCGGCGATTCCCGATTGGCGGCTGAAGGCGACGCTCTATCACGCCGGAGCCAAGGGCGTGGGCTCGCTGGACTCGATCGGCTGCAAGCCGGTCGCCATGCGCACTGCCGCCACCGATCCCAGGCAGATCCCCCGCCGCACGGTGCTGTTCATCAAGGAAACCGTCGGCCTGGAAATGCCCGACGGGTCCAAGCACGACGGCTACTGGTATGCGTCGGACGTCGGCGGCGCGATCAAGGGCGACCGCATCGACCTCTACACCGGCGCCGGCAAGGGCTCGATGAAGCCGCTTATGCCCTTCAACCTGTCGAAGCTCAGCGTGACCAAGGTCGGCAACTTCAAGGGCTGCCCGCCGAAATAACATCTCGTCATCCTAGGCCTTGTGCCTAGGACCCAGAGACGCCGGCGCCTGAAGGATGTGCGTTGCGTGGGCTGGTTCCGCGCGACACCACCCCAACGCCTCGATTCTGGGTCCTAGGCACAAGGCCTAGGATGACGGGTGACGGATTGAGGGCAGACCTCAGATATCCCCACCGACGTTCGGCGGCAGGCCGGGCGCGCGGGCGACGTGGATGCCGCACTCCGACTTGTCCTGACCCGCCCAGCGACCCGCGCGCAGGTCCTGGCCTTCCTCGACAGGGCTGGTGCAGGGCCAGCAGCCGATGGACGGGAAACCCTGGGCGACCAGCGGATGCGCGGGCAGGTCATGCTCGGCCGCATAGACGTCGATGTCCGTCTTGGTCCAGTTGGCCAGCGGGTTGAACTTGAGGTGGCTCGGCGTCTCCTCGACCACCTGCAACCGCAGCCGGTCGCCGCCCTGGAAGCGTTTACGGCCCGTGATCCAGGCGTCGAAGCCCTCCAGCGCCAGATCCAGTGGGATGACCTTGCGGATGTTGCAGCAGGCGTCGGTGTCGCGCCGCCAAAGGTCCGAGTTCGGGTCCTGCGTCGCGAGGTCCTGAAACCGCGGGCGAAGGTCGCGCACATCGGTCAGGCCAAGCCGGCTCGCCAGCTGCTTGCGGTAGTCCAGCGTCTGTCCGAACTGCATGCCGGTGTCGAGGAACAGCACCGGGATCGCCGGATCGACCTGCGCCGCCATGTGCAGCAGCACCGCCGACTCGGCTCCGAACGAAGAGACGATGGCCAGCTTGTCGCCGAACTCCTCGCGGGCGCGGCGGATGATGGTTTTCGCGTCGGCCTCGCGCAGGTCCCGATCGAGCCGGGCGGCGCGGGAGAGGGGGCGCTCGAGCTGGTCGTAGGCCATCACGACGTCCTCAGGGCGAAGGCCGGTTCGAGGTCGTCCGTCGCCCGCTGGTAGACGTGACGGTAGCGCGAGCCCGCGCCCGCCCATTCCTCGGGCGTCGAGCCGTCGGCCGGGATGAAGGCGTCGAAGCCGCAGCGGAGCATGAAGCGGGCCTGTTCGCGCAGCACGTCGCCCACGGCGCGCACCTCGCCCGTATAGTTGTAGCGTTCGCGCAGCAGGCTGGCCGCGCTGTAGTGGCGACCGTCGCGAAACTTCGGGAAGACCAGAGCGACAACCGCGATGCGGGGCAGGTCGTAGACCAGCGCCTCGATCTCCTCGCCGGCCTGCACGCGCACGCCGACCGGGCGGTTGGCGCCGATCAGGGCGTCGCCCTCGGCCTGGAAGCGCGTCAGCGACAGGATTACCGGGCCTTCCGGAATCTCGTCCTCGTCGGCGACGTCGGTGAAGATGTCGTCGGCCCAGGAGAGGTCGTGGCCGTGAAGCTTAATCAGCGACGGCATAGACGGCCTCCTTGAACGGGGCGAGGCCCACGCGGCGATAGGTGTCGAGAAAGCGCTCCCCGTCCTGACGCAGGTGCAGGTAGGTGTCGACGATGTGGTCGATGGCCTCGGTCACCCGGTTGGCCGGCAGGGCCGGGCC
>CAMLRH010000197.1 GCA_946482375.1 uncultured Caulobacteraceae bacterium
ACGCCGCCGGTGAGGAAGGCGTAGTAGCCGGCCACGCCGATGAGCGCGAAACCGGCGACGAGCATCCCGGTCACCGCACCCGAACGGAACGCCAGCGACAGACCCTTCGCCAGGCTCTCGGAAGCGCCCTGGGCGGTGCGGACGTTGGCGCGCACGGAAATCAGCATGCCGGCGAAACCGGCCGCACCCGACAGCACTGCGCCGATCAGAAAGCCGATCGCCGGGTACATGCCCAGGAAGAACCAGAGCGCGGCCAGCACCACGACGCCGACGATGGCGATGGTGGTGTACTGGCGGCGCAGATAGGCCTGTGCGCCTTCCTGGATCGCCGCGGCGATCTCCTGCATGCGTTCGTTGCCGGCTGAGGCCCGCATCAACGATGCGGTCTGCACGATGCCGTAAAGCACCGCGAGGAAGCCGGCGATGATCACCAGCGTAAGCGTATCCATCTGTGAAGCGCCCCTTCATGTTGGCTAGCGGGTTGGGACCGGTCCGCCGACATGGCGGTGCGCAAGCAGCCCCGTCCCGCCCTCAAGACGCGCCCGGGAGCGGGCGGCCCTGCGAATAAGACGCCCGTCTTTGCCAAAGAGTCCGGGAGCGCGCAACCGCCCGTAAGGTCAGGCGAAATTCCTCAGGCGTGCCGCCAGCCGAGCTCGCCCGCGCGCACGGGCTTGCCATTGTGTGAAATGCTAATCCCCTCGCCGTCCGCGAAACGGCCGACGACGGTGACCGGCAGGGCCGCGGCGGCGGCGAAAGCCTCCAGCCTGTAAGGCGCGATGGCGCAGACAACTTCGTAGTCGTCGCCGCCGGAGGCCAGCGACAGCAACGCCGCTTCGGGATCGGGCCGAGCCTCCAGCCAGCGCCGCGCCTGCTCCGATAGCGGCAGCGTCTCGAGTTCGACGTGGACAGCGCATTTGCTGGCTTCGGCGATATGGCCAGCATCGGCAAGCAGGCCGTCGGAGACGTCGGCGGCGGCCTTTGCATGACCGAGCAACGCCTCGCGCAGCTGCAGCCTCGGCCGGGGCAACCGGTAACGGTCCGCCAGCTCCGGCGCGTCGATCTCCCCCTGCGCGGCCGCAAGTCCAAGCATACCGTCGCCGATAGTCCCGCTGACCACCAGCAGGTCGCCGGGCTGAGCGCCCGCGCGTTTGACCATCCGTCCTTCAAGGACCCAGCCCAGCATGGTGACGCTGGCGGTCAGCGGGCCCGGCGTGCTGACCGTGTCGCCGCCGAGCAGGTTAAGGTCGTATGCCTGCCCGTCTTCGGCGAGGCCTCGCGCAAAGGCCTCGCGGTCGGCGTTTTTGGTCCACGCGATTGCCAGGAAGTAGCCGAACGGCTCGGCCGCCTTGGCGGCGAGGTCGGAGAGGTTCACCCGCAGCAGCTTCCGAGCCACGACGTCGAGCCGATCTTCGGGCAGGAAGTGGACACCTTCGACCACGGCGTCCTTGGTGATGACGAGGTCGAAGCCCGGTCGGCCGGGTAGCACGGCGGCGTCGTCGAGGAGGTCCAGCGCTTCGGGCGCGCCGCGCGTCAGCGGGCGGAAGAGCCTCGCGATGGTCTCGAACTCATCGGCCGGCATCCCGGGTGATCCCATCCAGCGCGCCGTTGACGAAGCCCGGCTCCGGCCCCTCGAAGAACGACTTGGCGATCTCGACATACTCGTCGATCACCACCTCGTGCGGCACGTCGGGCCGGCGCATGAGCTCGAAGGCGCCGGCGCGCAGGATAGCGCGAAGCGTGGCGTCGATCCGCTCCAGCCGCCAGCCCTCGGCCAGGCGCTTGGCGATGGCCTGGTCGATATCCGCCTGCCCGGCGACGACGCCGCGCACCAGCTCGGCGAAGAAGTTCTCGTCGGCCTGGGCCAGCGTATGCCCGTCGATGTCGCGGTCGAAGCGATGATCGGTGAATTCGCACACCACGGCCTCGGCGCCGACGCCGGAGACCTCCATCTGGTAGAGGGCCTGCACGGCCGCGAGCCGGGCGACGGATCTGGCCTGGCGGCTCACTTGGACTCCGCGAACTGGCGGCGGATGGCGATCACGTCGAGGCAGGCCTTGGCCGCGCCGCCGCCCTTGTCGCCTTCGGAAACGCGGGCCCGGGCCCAGGCCTGCTCTTCGGTCTCGACGGTCAGGATGCCGTTGCCGATAGCGAGGTGGCGGGTCACCGCAAGCTCCATCAGCCCGCGCGCGCTTTCGTTGGAGACGATCTCGAAGTGATAGGTTTCTCCCCGGATGACGACGCCCAGCGCGACATAGCCGTCGTACAGGGCGTTCTCGTCGGCCAGCGCCACGACGGCGGGAATTTCCAGCGCGCCGGGCACGGAGACGACGTCGTACTCGACCCCATGAGCGGCCAGTGTCTCGGTGGCGCCGCGCAGCAGCTCGTCCGACAGGTCGGAATAGAACCGGCCCTCGACAATGAGGACGCGGAGGTTGTCGTCGGACATCTGGCTTACTCTTCTTCCGTCGGGATCGGCGCGCGGCCGACGATGCGCAGGCCGTAACCCTCCATCGCCGCCGGCTTGAACTGGCTGGAGGTGAGCAGAACCATCTCGCGCACCCCGAGGTCCAGCAGGATTTGCGCACCCACGCCATAATCGCGCAGCGCGTTGCTGCGGTACTGCGCCCCGGCCGGTCCGCCGGCGCCGTAGCGCTCCGACAACCAGTGCGGATTGGGGTCGCGGATGAAGACGATGACGCCCGCGCCGTCGTGCGCCTGCACGGCCTTCAAAGCGGCCGGAATGTAGTCACGCCGCGCTCCGGCATAGCTGAGCATGTCGGCGGCGAAGTCGACCTGGTGCATGCGGACCAGCGTGGGGATATCCGACTCCACCTTCCCCTTCACCAGCGCGAGGTGCTCGGACTGGTCGATGGTGTTGCGATAAACGACCATCCGGAAGTCGCCGTGGACCGATTGGAACGGCGTTTCCAGCACCCGCTCGACGCAACGCTCCGTACGGCGGCGGTAGGCGATCAGGTCGGCGATGGTGCCGATCTTCAGCCCGTGCAACTGAGCGAAGGCGACCAGTTCCGGCAGCCGCGCCATGGTCCCGTCGTCGTTCATGATCTCGCAGATCACCCCGGCCGGGTTCAGGCCCGCCAGCCGCGAGATGTCGACCGCCGCTTCGGTGTGTCCGGCCCGGACCAGCACGCCGCCTTCCTTGGCCACCAGCGGGAAGACGTGGCCGGGCGAAACGATGTCGTCGCAGTCCTTGGTCGGATCGACCGCAACGGCGATGGTGTGGGCGCGGTCGTGGGCCGAGATCCCCGTCGTCACCCCTTCCCTTGCCTCGATGGAGATCGTGAAGGCGGTGCCGTGGCCGGACGCGTTCTCGACCGCCATCGGCGGCAGGCGAAGCTCCCTGGCCCGCTTGCCGGTGATGGACAGGCAGATCAGGCCCCTGGCGTGCTTGGCCATGAAGTTGATCTGGTCGGGGGTGGCGAACTGGGCGGGGATGATGACATCGCCCTCGTTCTCGCGGTCTTCGGCGTCGACAAGGATGTAGGGCCGCCCGTTGCGGGCGTCCTCGATGATGTCCTCGATGGGGGAAATAGGGGTGTCGTGGGTCATTTAAGCCGCTCGTCCCCGCGAAGGCGGGGATCCAGGTGTTTTATCGAAGAGCGCCGAGGCTTTCAGAAAAAGCCTGGGTCCCCGCTTTCGCGGGGATGAGCGGAGGGAGATCATGCCGGCCCCGTTTCCAGCCAGCGGGCGAGATAGCGCGCCAGCATGTCGATCTCCAGATTGACGCGGCTGCCGGGCTTTAGGGCTCCGAGCGTGGTCACGTCCCAGGTGTGGGGGATGATGTTGACGCCGAAGACGTCGTCCTCGACCTCGTTGACGGTCAGCGACACGCCTTCGACGGTAATGGATCCCTTCGGCGCGATCACCCGGTGCAGCGGACGCGGCACGCGGATGCGGACACGATGCGACCCGCCCTCGGGTTCGACGGAGACCACCTCGCCTACCCCGTCCACGTGGCCGGACACGATGTGACCGCCCATCTCGTCGCCGAGCCTGGCCGCGCGCTCGAGGTTGACCCGGTGGCCCTCCTCCAGCTCGCCCAGCGTCGTCTTCGACAGGGTCTCGCCCGAGACCTCCACGGCGAACCAGCCCTCGCCCTTCTCGACGACGGTCAGGCAGCAGCCGGCATGGCTGATCGAGGCGCCAAGGTCGACCGTGGAGAGGTCATAGGCGCTCTCGATCTCATAGCGGCGGTCGCGGTTGGTCTCGCGGACCGAGCGGATGCGTCCCACGTCGGTGACGATGCCGGTGAACATCAGAACCTCTCGTACCGCTCCCAAAGGTCGTCGCCGATCACATCGAGCGCCGTCCGCCTGAACCGTGGCGCATCCGCCAGCGCCGTAAGCGCCAGCGCCCCGACCGCCGGGCGGCCCTCCCCGCCCAGCACGATTGGGGCCCGAAACCACTCGATGGCGTCGACCAGTTCGCAGCGCAGGAAACTCGCCGCCACCTGGCCGCCGCCTTCGACGAGGACGCTGTCGATCCCTTCGCCGGCCAACGCATCCAGCGCCGCCTGAAGGTCCGGCCGCTCGCCGATGGCCTTCACTTGAAGCACCTTGACGCCAGCGTCAGTCAAACGATTGTTTGAATCCTCGATGGTGACAACATAGGTCGGCGTCTCGCCCGCGGTCTTCACCAGCTTGCATTCGGACGGCAGCCGCTGGTGGCTGTCCAGCACCACCCTCGCCGGCTGCTTGCCGGAAAAGCCTTCCAGCCGGACGATCAGTTCGGGGTCGTCGGCGATGGCGGTCTCGACGCCCACCAGCACGGCGTCATGCTCGGCCCGCATGGCATGGACCGCCTCGCGGGCGTTCGGCCCGGTGATCCAGCGGCTTTCACCGGAGGCGGTGGCGATGCGCCCGTCGAGCGACGTGGCGAGCTTGAGGGTGACGCGCACGGGTCAGCCCTCTTGCGGTTCGTGCAGGCCCTCTCTGGCCAGGAAGCTGGCGAAGTCCCCAGTCTCGCGGAAGTCCTTGTAGACCGAGGCGTAGCGGACGTAGGCGACGTCATCGAGCTCCTTCAAGCCCGCCATGACCAGTTCGCCCACCCGCGAGGACGGCAGCTCCGTCTCGCCCATGCTTTCGAGCTGGCGGACAATACGGCTAACAAGCTGCTCGACCCGATCCTGGTCGACGGGCCGCTTGCGCATGGCGATCATCACCGAGCGCATCAGCTTGTCGCGGTCGAAGGGCGAGCGTCGGCCCGAGCGTTTCACGATCACCAGCTCGCGCAGCTGCACGCGCTCGAAGGTGGTGAAGCGGCCGCCGCACTGAGGACAGAGACGCCGACGACGAATGGCCGCT
>CAMLRH010000198.1 GCA_946482375.1 uncultured Caulobacteraceae bacterium
CAGCTTTCTCGCCGGGTTTTCAAAAAAGACCTTGGCGGGCCGCTGGTCCGCCTGCACATTGGCCTGGAAAGCCCCGCCGACCTGATCGCGGATCTGCGGCAAGGGCTGGACGCCTACGCAAACGCATAGAGGGAAGCGAATGTTCTCGCACATCATGATCGGCACGAACGACCTGGATCGCGCCAAAACCTTCTACGACGCCGTCCTGGGGACGCTGGGGGCCAACCCCGGCTTCGTCGACGGTCACCGCATCTTCTACATGCACAACGGCGGCGTGCTGGCCGTTTCGAAGCCGATCGACGGTCAGCCCGCCACCCACGCCAACGGCGGAACCATCGGGTTCCGCTGCGACTCGCCGGAACAGGCGAAGGCCTTCCACGACACCGGCGTCGCCAATGGCGCGAAGTCGATCGAAGACGCGCCGGGCATCCGCGAGAGCAACCTCGGCAAGATGTACCTCGCCTACATCCGTGATCCGGACGGCAACAAGCTCTGCGCGATGCACCGGGGCGGCTGACGGGCGCGGCTCGACACCTCGCTCAAATCTTCCCATAAGCGCGGGCGTTCCGGCGTCCCGAGCGAGGTGTCCCGTCCGATGAAGTACCCGCCCCGCGTCCTGTGGCGCGCCGCGAAATACCGTTTCCTGCAGCTGTTCGGCGGTCGCGACTACGTGCCGTTCCTGATCCTGTCGCGGTCGCGCACGGGCTCGAACCTGCTCAACAGCTATCTCGGCGGGCATCCCAACGTGCGGGTAAAGGGCGAGCACTTCGGGTGGCTGAAGGGCGATTCCATCGAGAAGCGCGACCGCCAGATCTACAGCAAGCAGCCGCGCCATATCCGGGCGGCGGGCTGCAAGGTCTTCTACTACCATCCTCACGACGGCGATCAGGACGCGCTGTTCGCCGTGCTCAGGGCCAAGCCCGAGCTTAGGGTTATCCACTTGAAGCGGCGGGACGTAGTGCGCTCATCCCTCTCCTGGTTCCTCGCCCGACATAACGATCGTTATGTCGCCACCAGTGACCAGGAGCTCCTTACGGCGGAGAAGAAGCGCATCACCATCCACCCCGACGAGTTCATCCACGAGATACGCAAGACGCGCGGCTGGGAAGAACAGGGGCCTGGCATGTTTCCCGGCAAGCCGATGATGGACATCTATTACGAGGACCTGGTCAGCGAGCCCGAGCGGGAGTTCGGCCGCGTGCTGCGGTTCCTGGACCTGCCGCCGCACAGGCCGCAGACCTACCTCGTCCGCCAGAACCCCGAGAGCATCCAGGCGCTGGTGGCCAACTACGCCGAACTGGAGGCGAGGCTGAAGGCGGAGTTCCCCGACCTCGTCCGATAACTGGCGACCCCGGCAGGATTCGAACCTGCGACCGTCCGCTTAGAAGGCGGATGCTCTATCCAGCTGAGCTACGGGGTCGTGAGACTCAGTGCGTCCACGGAATTTTACGGTTGGCGGCGAAGTTATCCGAATAGGCCTTGATGATCCGCCTGGCCGGCTTCGGTTCGAGCAGCCGGAAGGGGATGCCGTACTTTTCGGCGTAGGCGACGGCCTCCTCCTGGGTGTCGAAGGGGATGCGCACCTGGCCGTTCAGGTCCGTGGTCTGGGTCCAGCCCATCAGCGGGTCGGGCCATCTGGCCGAGGCCGGTTCGAACTCCAGCACCCACAGCTTGGTGTTGGCCTTGCCGGACTGCATGGCGTTGCGGGCCGGACGATAGATGCGCGCGAGCATGGATCCCTCAATCAACTCCGATGGTCGGGGCGGCGTGATTCGAACACGCGACCCTCTGCTCCCAAAGCAGATGCGCTACCAGGCTGCGCTACGCCCCGTCATCGGTGAGCCGCCTCTTGCCACGAGTTGACGGCTCAGTCGATCCGCCGCCGCACGGGTTTGAACACGCCCGAGCCGCGCAGGACGTCGCGCTCGCCGACCCGGATGCGCCCCTCGACGAAGACCAGCTCCCTGGCCTTGCGGGTCACTTGCGCATCGCCGAACACCCAGTCGCCGGCTCTGGCCATGGACAGGAAGTCGACCGACAGATGCACCGTCACGGCCGCGGCGCCCGTGGCGTTGACCACGGCGCGGGCCAGCAGGCCATCCAGGAAGGTGGTCAGCATGCCGCCGTGGACGATGCCCATGCCGTTGCAGTGGCGCTTCAGCGCATAGAAAGCATGCTCGAAGCCGTCGCCAGCGATCCGGTGGAAGAACGGACCGTTGTGGGTCGTGAACGGCCCGCGCGTGGAAGGTGTGAAGCCCTCGGGCGGCTGAGGGACCTGGTCATCCACCGGGGAAGATCCGGTGCGCGACCTTGTCGCCGGGCTTGATGCCGAGTTCGGCCGCCAGCCCGCCGCCGATCTCCAGCACGGCCGAGGCCGGCGCGGTCGAGGGGATGGGGTCCAGCGAATAGGGCGTGGTGTTCTCGGCGATGTTGATGATGCGCCCGTCCGGTCCGATGAAGATGATGTCGAGCGGGATCAGGGTGTTCTTCATCCAGAAGGCGCGAGGAGCGGGCTCCTCAAAGTCGAACAGCATCCCTTCGTCCTGCGGTAATTCGCTGACGAACATCAGCCCCCGCTCGCGCTCGGCGTCGTCATCGGCGATGCGGACGCGAAAGTTGCGGGCGCCGGCGGCCGTCAGGACCTGCAGCGGCTCATAGACATCGGCGACGACGGGCGCTGGAGCCGGCGGCCCCTGTTCAGGCGCGGGCGGCGCGCAGGCGACCGTGAGCAGCGCCAGAGCGGCGATAACAGCCTTGGAAATCAAGAAACCCGAGCTCCCTTGCGCGCGCCCTCAGGCGGCGCCCAGGGCCTCGATTTCAGCGACAACCAGACCCTTGGGCCCTTCCGCGAACCGCACGAGGACGGTTTCACCGGGCTGCAGGTCTTCCAGACCGCTGCGGCGCAGGGTCTCGATGTGGACGAAAATATCGCCGGGTTGCGCGTCGCGCACCACGAAACCGTAGCCCTTGGTGCGGTTGAACCATTTCACCGTCGCCTGCTCCTGCGGCCCGGTGGCGATCAGGGAGCCGCGGATGCCGCCGCCGTCACGGAAACCGCCGGGGCGTTCGCGACGGAAACCGCCGTCATGACCGTCCATCCGGCGGCCCTGGCGCTCCGATGGCGGAGGCGCGGCGCTCTCGTCGAGATCGACGATCTCGTTGACCTGCCAGCCCTTGGGGCGGCGGACCACGTCGCAGACGATGATCGAACCTTCCAACGCCGACTCCCGGCCGGCGTTTCTGAGCGAGGTAACGTGCAGCAGCACGTCCTTCAGCCCGGTCTGCTGCGGATCGTCGGGGACGATGAAGCCGTACCCCTTCCCCGCGTCGAACCACTTTACCCGGCCGCTGATACGCAGGGACTCCTGCGGATCATGGGCCTCCAAATCGTAACTGGACATCCCCGCCCCTCATGCGCGCCACCCCGAAGGCAAGTAGGGGCAACGAGCCAGTATAACACTGTTCTCGCAGGAACAGATGGTCAACTGCACTTTGCCTTAAAGCGAAGCTTGCGTGCAACAGCGCGGCAATTCGCCGCTCTTTACCGACAGGCGGGAAGACCTCGCAGGGAAGTGGTACGCCCTAGGGGAGTCGAACCCCTCTTACCAGATTGAAAATCTGGGGTCCTAACCGATAGACGAAGGGCGCACGGCGAGGAGCAGGCGATATAGCCAACCGCGACAGGGCTCGCAACCCTTGCAGGCCAAGGTTTTCTCAGCCTCCGCACATGCGTGGATCGGCGGCGTCCTCGATCTCCAGTTCGACGCTTTGGCGACCCTGCCAGTCGTCGGGTTTCAGCTTGCCGGCGACGTGCAGCGTGGCGTCGGCGGCGAGGATGCGGCGGCCCAGATCGGTCTCGCCCGCGCGCCAGGCGACGGCCTTCAGTTTGGCCCCGGCTTCATCGACCAGCGTGCAGCGGACGTGGCCGCCGCGCAGGGCCATCGGCCGCTCGATCCTCACACCCGCGACGGCGAACATCGGCTCCGGATTGCCGGGGCCGAACGGCGCTAGACGCTGGAACTCCTCGTAGAGCGGCCGCCCTGCCCCGCCTGGCGCCACGAGGGCGTCGATCTCGACGGCGTCGAGGGCTGCGGCATCGGCCATTTCACCGGCCAGCGCCTCGCTCAGGAAGGCGCGGAATTCCGGGATGGCCGAGGGGCGCACCGTCAGCCCAGCCGCCATGGCGTGACCGCCGCCGGCCAGCAGCAGGCCCGTATCGAAGGCGGCCTGCACGGCCCGGCCCAGGTTTACGCCCGGCTGCGACCGGCCCGAGCCCTTGCCGACATCGGCGGCGCGATCGACGCCCACGACGACGACTGGCTTGCGATAGCGCTCGCGCAGGCGTCCGGCGACGATGCCGATGACGCCGGGATGCCAGCCGTCGCCCGAGACGACGACCACGGGCGCGTCGGGATCGAAGTTGCTCTCGCGCTCGATGGCGGAGATGGCTTCGTCCATCACCTGCTTCTCCACGTCCTTGCGCGAGGCGTTGAGCGCGTCCAGCTCCTCGGCCAGCGCCCTCGCCTCCTCCGGATCGTCGGTGGAGAGCAGCCGCGCGCCGAGGTCTGAGCGGCCGATGCGGCCACCGGCGTTGATCCGGGGGCCCAGGATGAAGCCCGCATGGAAGGTGGTGGCGGGACCCTTGGCGTTGGCCACGTCCAACAGCGCCTTGAGGCCGGGGTTCTTCCACCCCGACATCACCCTCAGTCCCTGTGACGCCAGCGCCCGGTTGAAGCCGGTCAGCCGCGTCACGTCGCAGATGGCGCCAAGCGCCGCCAGGTCGAGCCACTGGCGCAGGTCGGGCTCGGCCCGGCCCTCGAACAGCCCACGCTTGCGCGCCTCGCGGTTCAGCGCCGCCAGCAGGACGAAGGTCACCCCCGCCGCCGCCAGCACGCCCTGCCCCGACACGCAGCCGGGCCGGTTCGGGTTGACCACGGCCGCCGCCGCGGGCGGCTCCTCGCGCATCAGGTGATGGTCGATGACGACGACCTCGAGCCCGATCTCGGCGGCATGCGCGATGGCGTCATAAGCGGCCGCGCCGCAATCGACGGTGACGACCAGCTCCGCGCCGCTGTCGCGGATGCGCTTGAAGGCCGCCGGGCTCGGCCCATAGCCCTCGGTCATGCGGTCCGGAACGTAGATAGGCAGCTCCTGCCCCATGGTCCGGAACCAGCGCACCAGCTGCGCGGCGCTGGAGGCGCCGTCGACGTCGTAGTCGGCGAACACCACCATTGGCCGGCGCTTCTCCAGCGCATCGACCAGGATCTCGGCCGCCCGGTCCATGTCCATGAAGCACGACGGGTC
>CAMLRH010000199.1 GCA_946482375.1 uncultured Caulobacteraceae bacterium
TCTGGAACGACCCTTGCCCGAAGCCCTGCGACCTGTTCGCGCTGGTCGCGGGCGAACTCGACGAGCTGGCCGACAGCTTCGTCACCATGAGCGGGCGGACGGTCGAGCTGCGCATCTATGTCGACCCCGGCATGGCTGGCCGCGCCTACTACGCCATGGATGCGCTGAAGCGCTCGATGAAATGGGACGAGGAGGCGTTCGGACGCGAGTACGACCTCGACCTGTTCATGATCGTGGCGGTGCGCGACTTCAACTTCGGGGCCATGGAGAACAAGGGGCTGAACATCTTCAACAGCGCCCTGCTGCTGGCCGACCCCGCGACCGCCACCGACATGGACTACGAGCGCATCGAGAGCGTCGTCGCCCACGAGTACTTCCACAACTGGACCGGCGACCGCATCACCTGCCGCGACTGGTTCCAGCTGTGCCTGAAGGAGGGCCTGACGGTCTTCCGCGACCAGGAGTTTTCCGCCGACATGCGCGGCCACGCCGTCCAGCGGATCAAGGACGTGAAGGCGCTGCGCGCCCGCCAATTCCCGGAGGACGCCGGCCCGCTGGCCCACCCGGTGAGGCCGTCGAGCTACCTGAAGATCGACAACTTCTACACGGCGACGATCTACGAGAAGGGCTCCGAGGTCATCCGCATGCTGAAGACCCTGCTGGGCGCGGAGGACTTCCGGCGCGGCATGGACCTCTACTTCGAGCGCTGGGACGGCCACGCCACCACCGTCGAGGCCTTCATCGCCTGCTTCGCCGAGACCTCCGGCCGCGACCTCTCCGACTTCTTCCGCTGGTACGAACAGGCCGGCACGCCGAGCGTCAGCCTGACGCCCGCCTACGACGCCGCGTCGAAGACGCTGGAGCTGACCCTCGAACAGGTCACCACGCCGACGCCCGGCCAGCCGAAGAAGCGGCCGGTGCCGATCCCCATCGCTATCGGCCTCCTCGACCTCGACGGCCGCCAGCTGCACGACACCGAGGTGGTCGTCCTTGACGAGGCGAAGAAGACCGTCCGTTTCGAGGACGTCGCCTCCGAGCCCGTCATCTCCGCCCTGCGCGGCTTCTCCTCGCCGGTGCGTCTCGACTACGCCGCCCCGGCCAAGGACCGCTACGTCCAGCTTGCGGCCGATCCGGACCTCTTCAACCGCTGGGAAGCCGGCCAGGAACTCGCCCGCGACCTGATCCTCGCCCGGGCAGCCGGCCACCCGGACGAGCTCAACGAGACCCGCTACGCCGACGCGGTCGGGCGCGGCCTCCTCGACCAGGCCGCCGAGCCCGCCTTCAAGGCGCTGATGCTGTCGCTGCCGTCCGAGCAGGACCTGGCCATGGCCCTGCAGCCGGCCGATCCGCAGGCCATCCGCGACGCCCGCGAGGCCCTTCGCGCCCGCATGGCCGTGCACCTCGGCGACCTCCTGCGCCGCCTGCACGGCGGCATGCAGGACGCCGGGGAGTTCTCGCCCGACGCCGACAGCGCCGGCCGCCGGGCGCTGCGCAACGCCGCCCTCGACCTGCTGGTCGCCGATCCCCACTCCGACAACGTCAAGCGCGCTGTCGGCCACTTCGAGGCGGCCGCCAACATGACCGACGCCATGGGCGGCCTTTCCGCCCTGATCCAGGTCGGCGGCGAGGCCTGCGACAAGGCGCTCGCCGACTTCCACACCAAGTGGAAGGAGGAGCCCTTGGTCCTCGACAAGTGGTTCGCCGTGCAGGCCCGCGACGCGTCGGAAGGCGCCTTCGGCCGCGTGCTGGCGCTGACCGCCCACCCTGATTTCGACGGCAAGAATCCCAACCGCCTGCGCGCGCTGGTGCAGACCTTCGCCAGCGCCAACCCCGCCCGCTTCCACGATCCGAGCGGCAAGGGCTACCGCTTCCTCGCCGACCAGATCCTCGCCGTCGACGCTTTCAACCCCTCGGTCGCCGCCCGGCTGGTCGAACCGCTCGGCGGCTGGCGGCGCTACCGCCCCGAACTCGGCGCCCTCATGCGCGCCCAGCTGGAGCGGATCGTCGCCCACAAGGGCCTGTCGAAGAACGTCTACGAACTGGCGTCGAAGGCGCTGGGTTAGCCTGCCCCCCCTCCATCGTCATCCCACGGTCGCCGAAGGCGATCCGGGGGACCCAAGCTGCCATGAAAGCCTCACAACACCGCTTGGGTCACCCGGACTTCGCCGGGTGATGACGCTTTTTGAGATGACGCTTAAGGGCGTCAGCTAACCAACCTTCGCCCGTGACGGCGAGTCCGGCTGTGCTTACCATCTCCCGCGGGTGACTCGGGCCCAGGGAGCTCGGTGTGGCGGCGCGGCGGGGCGGGAGCAGATCGGCATGGGCGAAGGGGCAGGTCGGCCTCGTTCGCATCGCGCTGCTTGCCACCATCCTCGTGCTCGCCATCAACACCGCCTTCACGCTGGAGCGAATGCAGCGGCAAGGCGCCGGCGAGTTCCTGGAGCTGGTCGTCCCTCTGGCGGTCGCCCTGGCGCTGGCCGCCCTGCTCTTCTTCCAGAGCCGCAAGGCCGAAGAGGCCCAGCGCGCCTTCCTGGCCAGCGAGCAACGCTTCCGCCTCGCCGTCGAGGCCGCTCACGCGGGCATCTGGGAGTGGGACCTGGAGAAGGACCGCATCTTCGTCTCCGACGCCACCGCCGCCATGCTGGGCTGGGAGGCCGCCCGCACGGTCGCCGGGCAGGCGATGGTCGACCAGGTGATCCCCTACGACCGCCCGGCGATGCTGAACGCGCTGGCCAATGCGGCCGCCAACGGGGCCTTCGAGGTGTCGGTGCGCGCCTCGCGCCCCGAGGGCGGCTTCGCATGGCTTGAACTGCGCGGCCGCGGCTTCGTCGAGAACGGCGGCATGAACCCATCGCGCATCATCGGGGTGGCGCTGAACGTCACCGAAGAGAAGATGGCGCAGGGCCGCGCCCAGGTCGCCGAAAGCCGCCTGCGCGACGCCATCGAGAGCCTGTCGGAGGCCTTCGCCCTGTGGGACCGCAACGAGCGGCTGCTGGTCTGCAACCGCACCTACGGGGTGATGCTGGGTCTGACGCCTGAACAGCTCATGCCCGGCGCCGCCCGCGCCGACGTCACCGCGCTGATCCGGCGCAACGTCAAACAGGAGCACCCGACCGTCGCCGGCCGCTTCGAGGCGGAACTGAAGGACGGCCGCTGGCTGCAGGTCTGCGAGCGACGCACCACCGAGGGCGGCGTCGTGGTCACCATCGCCGAAACCACCACGCTGAAGCGCCAGCAGGACCTGCGCCGCCAGAACGAGCAGCAGCTGGAGGAATTGGCCCGCAAGTACGAGGCCGAGAAGGTCCGCGCCGAGACCGCCAACCGCGCCAAGTCCGAGTTCCTGGCCAACATGAGCCACGAGCTGCGCACGCCGCTGAACGCCATCAACGGCTTCTCGGAGATCATGGTGGGAGAGATGTTCGGCGCGCTCGGCGACCCGCGCTATCGCGAATACGCCCGCGACATCCACAACTCCGGCCAGCACCTGCTCGCACTGATCAACGACATCCTCGACATGTCGAAGATCGAGGCCGGCAAGCATCAGCTGCGCGTCGAGCCGGTATCGCTGGAGGACCTGTCGGAGGACGCCGTGCGGCTGGTCCGCAACCGCGCCGAGGCCGTGGGCGTGACGATCGATATCGACTTCCCCACCCTGCCGGAGGTCGAGGTCGACTACCGCGCCATCAAGCAGGTGCTGCTGAACCTGCTGTCGAACGCCATCAAGTACACCCCACGCGACGGGCGCATTACCATCACCGCCGAACCGCGCCCCGACGTCATGGGTGGCCGCATCGCCGTCTTCGTCCGCGACACCGGCATCGGCATCCCCAAGGAGGACCTGGCCCGTCTGGCCAAGCCTTTCGAGCAGGTCGAAAGCCACCTCGCTCGCACCACCTCGGGCACGGGGCTGGGCCTAGCCCTGACAAAGTCGCTGGTCGAGCTGCACAACGGCGTCCTCAACATCGACAGCACGCCCGGCGAAGGCACGACGGTCAGCTTCGTGCTGCCGGTGCGGCGGGGGCAGTTGAAGACCGCTTAATCTAATCCGCTCATCCCGGCGAAAGCCGGGACCCAGGACTTTCTAGCGGAGTGCTAACTGGACAGACCTGGGTCCCGACTTTCGTCGGGATGAGCGGTGAGTGGGGATCAGCTCACCACTTTTGCGAACGCCGCCCGCGCGTCCTTGCGCACCCCGGCCAGTGTCTTCTTCAGCGCCTTGAAATCCCGCACCCCGCCGGCGCGGGCGAGGAGCGCTTTGAGCGCCGCCGGTTCTGCCTCCGGATCGGCGTCGTCCTCCAGCGCGACCTTCAACAATTGCGTGAGGTCCTGCTGCAGCCGCCACGCCGCCTCCAGCGCGTCTAGGCTCTTGTCGTCGGCCAGCCCGGCGGCGCGGGCGGCCGCCAGCGCCTCGCCTGTGTTCTGCCGCAGCGGCCCGCCCTCGGCGGCGTGGACGATCTGCAGATGCTGGGCGGCGAACTCGACATCGACGAGTCCGCCGGGCGAAAGCTTCAGGTCCCAGTCGCCCTTCGGCGGCCGTTCCCGTTCCATCAGCGCCCGCATCTCGCGGACATCCTTGGCCGTGCGCGCTGCGTCGCGTGGTCGGCGCAGCGCTGCCTCGACAGCGCCTGCCGCTTCCCGCGCAAAAGCGTCCGAGGTCGACCACACCACCCGCGCCCGGGTCAGCGCCAGCAGTTCCCACGTCTCGGCCTCGCGGTCGTAGTAGTCCTCGAACGAAGCGAAGCTCACCGCCACCGGCCCCTTCGAGCCGGTAGGCCGAAGCTGCATATCGACCTCGTACAGCGTCCCCTCGCCGGTCGGCGCCGACAGCGCCGCGATCAGCCGCTGGGTGAAGCGGGCGTAGAAGGTGTCGGCCGCCCAGCCCTTCTTCTCGCTCATCCCGGCCGGGTCGGCGGCGCGGTAGAGGGTCATTAGGTCGAGATCGGAGCGGGCCGTCATCTCACGCGACCCGGCCTTGCCGAGCGCGACCACCGCCACCTCGCCCTCGAAGGTGCCGCCCTGCCGCTCCGTCTCGGCCAGCGAGGCGGGGGCGAGGCCCTGGATGATGAGGTCGGCGAGGTCGGCGAAGGCGGCGCCCGCGTCGGCGGCGGTGGCCGTGCCGCTCATCACCTGCACGCCGATGCGGAAGGCCTGCTCGCGATGCAGCCGCCGGGCGACGTCCATCGCCTCTTCGAAGCCGTCGGCGGTAGCGAGCGCCTGCCGCACGATCGCCTCGCCCTGCCCGTCGCCGAACGGGGCGAAGAACGCGGGGTCGAGCAGCGCGTCCAGCG
>CAMLRH010000200.1 GCA_946482375.1 uncultured Caulobacteraceae bacterium
CCTTCGGGATCGGCAAGCTGCTGACCGCCGCCGCCGTTGCGCTCGGCGTGTGGCTCATCGTCGGCGCGGCCGCCATCCTCGTGCGCCGCTGGCGAGGCGCCGGGGGGATGCGGCTGGTCCGCACCACGCCCGCCGCCGTCTGGGGCATGGCGCTGGCGCACGCCGGGCTGGGTGTGCTGACGCTCGGCGTCACCGGCGTCACCGCCTTCGAGACCAACCACGTGCTGACCATGCGGCCGGGCGACACCACCGAGCTCGCCGGTAAGCCGGTGCGGCTGGAATCGGTCGAGCAGGTCTTCGGGCCCAACTACCAGGCGCTGCACGCCCGCTTCTCGGTCGGCGACCGCATCCTGATCTCGGAGAAGCGCTTCTACCCCTCCAGCCAGGACACCACGACCGAGGCCGGCATCGGCGTCGGTCTGTTCGGCAACAAGTACGTCTCCATCGGTGACCCGACGCCCGACGGCGCCATCGTTGTACGCATGTGGGACCACCCGATGGTCGGCTGGATCTGGTCGGGCGCGGTGATCATGGCGCTGGGCGGGCTGGTGTCGCTCAGTGACCGGCGTCTGCGCGTCGGGGCGGCGGCCAAGGCCCGGACGCCCATCGCGGAGCCGCAGCCGGCATGAAGCGGCTGATCTTCATCCTGCCGCTGACGCTCTTCGTCGGCCTGGCGATCGCCTTCTGGTTCGGCCTGCAGCGCGACCCGTCGAAGCTGCCGTCGCAGCTGATCGACCGCCCGGTGCCAGAGTTCGCCCTGCCGCCGGTCGTCGAGGGCGAGCCCGGGCTCAAGACCGCCGACCTCAAGGGCGAGCCGGCGCTGCTCAACGTCTTCGCCTCCTGGTGCGTCCCCTGCCGCCTCGAGCATCCGGTGCTGATGCGGCTGAGCGAAGAGGGCGTCGTGGTCCACGGCCTCGACTGGAAGGACGACGCGGGCGCCGCCTGGCTCGCCGAGCACGGCGACCCCTACCGCCGCTCCGGCGACGACCGCGCGGGCCGCACGGGCATTGACCTTGGCGTCACCGGCGTGCCCGAGACCTTCGTCGTCGATCGCCATGGCCGCGTTCGCTACAAGCACGTCGGCCCGGTCACCCCCGACGACTGGGAGAAGACGCTGCGGCCCCTGATGGAAAAGTTGAGGGCCGAGGCATGAGGCTGATCGTCTTCGTCATCGCCCTGCTGGTCGCGACGCCCGCCTTCGCGGTGCTGCCGCAGGAGCAGCTGAAGGACCCGGCTCTGGAAGCCCGCGCCCGGGCCATCAGCAAGGAGCTGCGCTGCGTCGTCTGCCAGAACCAGACCATCGACGAGTCCGACGCCACGCTCGCCGCCGACCTGCGCATGATCGTGCGCGAGCGGCTGACGGCCGGCGACAGCGACGAGGAGGTGAAGGCCTGGATCGTCGCCCGCTACGGCGATTACGTCCTGCTGCGCCCGCCATTCAGGGGCGAGACCGTCCTGCTATGGCTCGGCCCCTCGTTGGTGCTGCTACTGGGTGGGGTGGGGGTCTTCTTCTTCCTCCGCCATCGCACCCGCCCGCAGCCCGAACTCACCGCCGAGGACGAGGCCGAAATCGAACGCCTGCTGAGGGACGACGCATGATCCTGTGGGTGCTGCTGACGCTGATGGTGGCGGTGACGGTGGCCGGCCTGACCGTGCCGCTCGTCCGCCGCGCCGACGCCCGGGGCGAGCGGGGCACGACGCTTGGTGTTCTGAAAGCGCAGCTGGCCGAACTGGAGGCATCCGGCGATCCGGAGGCCGAAGGCCTGCGGGCCGAGGTCAAGCGCCGCATCCTCGCCGAGGGCCGTGAGGAGGCCGCGCCATCGCGACCGATCGCTGATCGCACCCTGCTGAAACTCGCGCTCGGACTGGCGGCGGTGGTCGCGCTGGCGTCTACCGGCCTCTACCTCGCCACGGGCCGGCCCGACCTCGCCGACGGCGCCCGCACCGAGGCGACCCCCGACGACGTCGCCGCCCTGATCCGCCAGCTCGAACAGCGCATGGCGCAGGCGCCCAACGATCCCGAGGGCTGGCGCATGCTGGGCTGGTCCTATCATCAGACCGACCGCTTCGCCGAAGCCGCTGAAGCCTACGGCCGCGCCGCCGCGCTCGATCCGTCCAACAGCGACTACCGCTCGGCGCAGGGCGAGTCCCTCGTGCAGGCCGCGAACGGCTCGGTCACGCCCGAAGCGCTCGCCGCCTTCAACGCCGCGCTGGCCGCCAACCCGGCCGATCCTCGCGCCCGCTACTTCGTCGCCGTCCACAAGGACCAGAGCGGCGACCACAAGGGGGCGATGGAGGATTGGCTCGCGCTCCTCAACGACGCCCCCGCCGGCGCGCCCTGGGCCGCCGAGGTCCGCGCCTTCGTCGAGCGCATCGCAGGCGAGCGAAACATCGACATCTCCGGCCGTCTGAAGGCCGCCGCGCCCGGCCCGACGCAGGAGCAGATGGCCGCAGCCCAGCAGATGCCCCAAGCCGACCAGCAGGCGATGATCCGCGGCATGGTCGACGGCCTCGACGCCCGCCTGCGCCAGAACCCCGCCGACGCCGACGGCTGGGTCCGCCTGATGCGCGCCCGCATGGTGCTCGGCGAAACCGACAAGGCGGCAGCGGCGTATCGCGATGCGCGGAAGGCGTTCGCGGGGGACGCGCGCGCGCTGGCGTCTCTGGAGCAGGCGGCGCGTGAGTTGGGGGTGCCGGCGGCGTAGAGCGCGAACTTAAGTCGCGTGGCGCGTGCTTGCGCCGGCCGCCTAGGATGCGCGCGAAGATGGGGGCAAGCGATGAGCAGCCACGCCGAAATCAAGCCGACTCGCAAGGAGAGGGTCATCGACCTTGTCCGCGAAGCCGGCATTGACGTTTCCGATTGGTCTAACTCGAGCAGAGGCGCAGCGGGGGCGGGGATGAACCCCAAGTACTGCTACGAGTGGGCATTTGTAGAAGAGGGAAAGGTCGTCGTCCTGAATCTCTGGCATGAGGAGATGTCGGAAGAAGACGGTCTTGTCGTCCATCGCGGTAATTTCCGAGACGACTTCCAGCGTTTGCAGCGCCAGGGCGGCAAGCCAAGCTGGATCAGCCGGGGCAAACGACTCGACAGCGCGTTGCAGGTCGCCGACGCCCAACGCCTTCCGCTACGTGTCATCGTCAACGACGGCCTGCGCCGCAAGAAGGGCGATCCCAACGCGACAAGCTCGAAGGTCACCGGCCGCCAACTGGATTCGGAGCCATGGTTCGTATCGGCATACGATCATGCCTCCGGCGAATATCTCCTGACCCGCGGAAGGCGTCCGCTCTTTGTCGACCAGTTTGCCCTTCGCGCGGGCGATGATGAGGTCGTCCAGACCCGCGATGCCGTGCGGCGGAGCTATGTTCGAGATCGGGCCGTGCGCGATGTGGTCCTGCTGCGGGCGCGGGGCCGCTGCGAGCATTGCCGCGCTCCGGGCTTCCGCATGTCGGACGGCGCAATCTACCTCGAAACACACCACATCGTGCCCCTCAGCGAGCGGGGCGCCGATAGCCTTCGGAACATCATCGCACTTTGCCCCAATCACCATCGCGAGGCCCACCATGGCGAAACGCGCGAGGCCCTTCGGGAGGAGTTTCAGCGCGTTCTGATCGCGCTGGGGTCGCAGCCTTAATCACCAGCGAATTCTAAGCGGGGCGGCGGCCTCTTCGGTTACGGGGTTGTCGCAGGCGATGCGTCGCCGGTGTTCGCGGGGACGCGGGCGCGTTGGCGTCTGGAGCAGGCCGCGCGTGAGTTGGGTGTTCCCGGGGCTTAGCGGCTACTTCTTCTCCGTCATCCCGGCCGTAGCGCGAAGCGCGGAGAGCCGGGACCCAAACTGAATCGCCGTCTGGGTCCCGGATCGTCCCTGCGGGCCGTCCGGGATGACGATCTAGGGGTTACGCGCGATGCATTCCACCGCCGCCACCCGCCGCCGCCCGCCGGTGCGGTCGAGCTGGACGATGATGTCGACGACCTTGCGGACGTAGGTCTGGATCTGGCTCCAGCCGAGGTCGAGGCCGCTGGTCATGGCGAGCAGGGCGATCTGGTCTATGGCGCCGGCCGGGCTGTCGGCGTGGACGGTGGTGATCGAGCCGGGATGGCCGCTGTTGACGGCGCGGAGCCAGGCGAAGGCTTCGCGGCCGCGCAGTTCGCCGAGCAGGATGCGGTCGGGCCGCATGCGGAGCGCCGCGGCCAGCAGGTCGTCGGCGTCGACGCGGGCCTCGCCTTGTTCGCCTCGCGCGGCGATCAGGCCGACGGCGTTGGCGTTGACCAGCCGAATTTCCGGCGCGTCCTCGATCACGATGAGGCGTTCCGAACGGTCAATTTCCTTAACCAGAGCGTTAAGTAGCGTCGTCTTGCCGCTGGATGTGCCGCCGCTGATGACGATGGTCTTGCGCGCCCTGACGGCGGCCTTGAGGAAACCCATCTGGTCGCCGCTGTCCAACAGGTCGCCGAGGCGGCCTTCATCGCGCTCGGCGGGCTCGCCACCGCCGGCGAACAGGCCGGAGCGGGCGAGCTCGTCCACCGACAGGTCGGAGATGACGTGTTTCCTCACCGCCAGCGCCAGCCCCTCGCGGGTGGCGGGCGGCGAGACGATCTGCACCCGCGCCCCGCCGGGCAAGGCGGCCGACAGCAGTGGCTGCTCGCGGTTGACGCCCTGGTGGGATGCGGCCGCGATCTGGCGGGCCAGCCGCGTCAGCGCCACCTCGGTCACCTGCGGCGCTTCGAAGCGTTCGGCCGCGCCGGTGGTGGTTTCGACCCAGACTTCGCCCGGCCGATTGACCAGCAGGTCGGTGACGTCGTCGCGCTCCAGCCAGGGCGCGAACGGCGCGAGGTAGGCGTCGAGGTAGACGCCCGCCGTCATCGGTAGACGCCCGAAAAGTCGAGGTCGCGGGTGACGAAGACCTGCAGCGGCGTTCCCTGCATCACCTTGACGGTGACCGGGATGTCCTTGGGCGCGGCTTCGGCCAGGCGGCTGGCCTGCTGCGGCGAGCCGATGATGATGGCCGTGCGGTCGCCGTCGCTCAGCGCATCGACGCCCGCCGACAGCAGCGACAGCAGGATCGAGCCGCCGAAACGCTGGAAGAAATGGGTGTCGGTCTCGCCCTCCAGCCCGCCGCGTCCGAGCGGGTCGGTGGCCGGCGAGCCGACGTCGATGGAGACGCCATCGGGGGTCAGTATGCGCGACCAGACCACGAAGGCACGCGATTGGCCGAGCGCCACACCGCTGCGGTACTGGCCGATCAGCTTCGAGCCACGCGGGATCAGCACCGTCGAGCCGTCGAA
>CAMLRH010000201.1 GCA_946482375.1 uncultured Caulobacteraceae bacterium
GATGCTTCTCTACTGTGGAGACGGATATGCCGAGCCGCTCCGCTATCTCGTGCGGCGACATTCCATAGACTTTTCGCAGGGTGAACACCCGCCGCTGTTGGGTGGGCAGCGCCTCGACGATGGCGCGCAGGCGTTTGAGTTCATCGCGGGCGACCAGTGTCGCCTCCGCGCCGGGCGCCTCGTCAACGAGGCCCAGTCCGCCGACGTCGGCCACATAGTCGATCGCCACCACCTTCTGCCGGCGCAGGCTGTCGTAGACGACGTTGCGGGCCGTACGGATGGCGAAGCCCGCCGGGCTTTCGATCTCGCGCCAGCTGTCGGCGGCGATGATGCGGGCGAAGGTGTCGTGCAGCAGGTCTTCGGTCGCGTTGGGGTCGTGCGCCAGTCGCCGGATATAGCCGCGCAGCTCGGCCTCCAGCGGAAGGATCTCCCGCCGAAACCAGGCCCTGCGTGCTTCCTGTTCCGCCTGCGACACGGCTCCCCCGCGTACGTACGCGTATTAGGCTGGACCCGCGGCGCGGAGTGTCAAGGCGGGGAAAGAAAAGGCGGCGAGCGTGAGCCTGCTCGCCGCCTCAGTTACATCCGGTTCAGAGGGGACCGAAGCCGGAGCTAGCCGCCGAAACCGACGGAGAGTTTAAGGTAAGGCCCGTCGATGGTGCGGTCGCGTTCCTGACGCTCCTCGATGCCGCCGTCGATGGCGTCGAGGTAGCGCTCCCAGCGGTAGCCCGCGCCGACGCTGAAGCGATCGACCTTGTAGGAAAGCCCAAGGCTGGCGCCCAATACCGGCACGCTCACGGACTTGCTACGCTGCGCAATGTCGAGCGGCGTAGAGTCCTGCGCGGTCGCCGGCTCCGGGAAGTCCAGGTACTTCTGGTTATTCCAGTAAGCATAGGACTCGCCGCCGGAGACGGAAGCCTTCTGCTTTCCGAACAGGACTCCGCCGGACAGCGACAGGTCCACATCCACCCGTCCCCAGTCGTCGTTGTGGAGCAGCGCCGCGGCGGCGTCCCAGGTCACCACGGGACCCGCGCCGTCGAAGCTGCGTTCGCTGACCGCCTCGCCGCGATATTGGTGGTGCTTGGCCCCGTTGAGGAAGCCGAAACCCGCCTCCGGCAGGTTCCAGTCCGGAATGCCATAGAGCGCGACGTCGCTGTCCGACTCCAGTTCGGCGTAGCGCAAGCCCACCGACAGCGTCGACCGCATCCGATCGCCGAGGCCGAATTCACGGCCGACCATGAAGTCGACGACCGTGTGCTCCTCGCCCTGGCGCAGCCTGGAGATGCCGTAGTTGTTGAAGGTCTGGATGGCGGTGGGGTTGGTCAGGCAGGCCGCCGCCGTGATGGCGTTGCAGGTGCGCAGGTCGGGGCCGACCAGGACGTAGCGGCTTCCGCGGTTGGTTTCGCCGTAGCGCGCAGCGAGCGATACCTTCCAGACCTCCGAGGGCGCATAGGTCAGCTTGACCTCGCGGCCGTCGCCCCAGTCGAGGTCGCCGGACTGGTCGCCGCTGGGGTCGATGCCCGGGTCGAAGCTGGCCAGGAAGCCGGGGACGTAGGCTTCACTCGGCGCATCGTGCCGCTGGATCATACCACCCAGTTCGACGGTGAACGGATAAGGTCCGTCGCGGCGCTGCCCGAACGAGCCGAGCAGCGAACCGCCCGACCAGCTCTTGGTGGCGCGGATGCCATAAAGGCGCGGCTCGGTCAGGAAGACGTTGGCGGTCAGGCCGGTGTCGTCCGAGTTCAGGAAGGCGCCGGTCAGCGCCGTCTCGTCGGTGACGTTCTTGATATAGGCCATGATGTTCCAGCCGGCGTCTTCGTTGGTGAAGATCGCCGCCAGGTTCATCGTGAAGTACTCGTCGAGCCGAGCGAACTCGTGGTCGTTGAAGACTCGCCACCAGCTCTCCGATTGCCAATGCAGGTCGGTGTGGAAAGTCGCCAGCCATTCGTTGGGCAGCGGCACGGTGTAGTCGGCCGTAATCGTGGCCGTCCAGTTCGGCGCGTTGGGCAGTTCGTTGCCGCCGAGTTCCTTGAGGAAGCCCTCGCCGTTGTTGTTGCCGTAGTCGACCGTCGGATCCCAGCCGGGATAATTCATGGCCGCCAGCGGCACGCCGGTGGGCCAGCCGGGATAGTCGGCGAGATCCGTGCTCCACGATGGGTAGTCAATATTCTGGCGGATGTGCCGACCGGTGACGGTCGCGGGATAAGGGTTCAGCTGGAAAGGCGCAGCGGTCGCCGGGTCGTAGCCGAAGAAGTAGGCCAGTTCACACCCGCCGGCGTTACCGCCACCCTTACCGCCGACGTTGACCGGCTCGATCTCGTTGCTAGGCGACAGCGAGTCGTTGCCGACAAACAGCCACTTTGGCAGGACGCAGCTCGACGCGAAGGTCGGAAACGGCCGATAGACGACCCAATCGTCGTGACCGGCAGTGCGGTCCATCAGGTCGATGGCCCTTTCGCCGTCGGCGATACGGGTCTTCTGATAGCCGCCCTTGAAGCCGAGGCGCAGGTTCTCCAGCGGACGCCAGTCGGCTTCGATCTCTACGCCCCAGACGGTGGCGTCGAAATTGCGGTTGAAGGCCGAGCGGTCGACGATCTCCGAGATCTGATAGTCTTTGTAGTCGTAGTAGAAGCTCGCCAGGTTCAGAGTCAGCCGCCCGTCGAGCAGCGTGTTCTTGGCCCCTAGCTCAAAGGCATCGACGAACTCCGGCGCGAAGGTGCGCGGCCGGGTCTCTGAAAGGCTCGCGGCCCTCTGGGCGGCGGTGACGTCGCTGTAGGCGACATACAGGTAGGTTGGCGGGTTAGCGCCGCCCGCCTTGTAGCCGTGGGCGTAAGAGCCGTAGATCAGGGTTTCGTCCGTGAAGGAAAGGTCCGGCTTCCAGTCGATGGCCAGCCTTCCTGTCGGCTCGTTCCACTCCTGCTCGACGACTTCGGACACCGCCATGCCGACCGAATTCGACGCCGCCAGGGTAGTCAGGATGCGCGGCGCTTCCTTGCGGTCGGCCGTCATACGCAAGCCCGCCGTGACCTTCAGATTGTCGGTGATGTTGTAGTAGGCCTCACCGAAGACAGCATAGCTGATCAGCTTGTATGGATTTCGGCTGAGGAAATAGTTGTGGCCGAGATCGTTGACGCTCTCGATCGGATTGGGATCGATGTATTGGCAGGCGCCGACCTGGTAGGAGCGCTTCGGGTCCGGCGGCGCATATCCGTTGCGCAGGCACTCGAAGTTGTCCGAGACGCCGCCGACATACTCGGGCAGCACGTTACCGTGACCGAAGGGCGATACGACGCCGATCAGCGTCAGGCTGTTGATGAAGACGTAGTATTTATCCTCGGTGTCGTAGCGCAGATAGTTGGCGCCGAGGCTGAAATTGAACGGTCCATCATAGTCTGACGACAACCGAAGTTCCTGGCTGAAGTTCTTCGACCTAGCCGTGGCGATGTCCACCGCCACCAGACGGTCGGAACAACCCAGTTGCGGGTCGCAGAAGATGCCGCCGTTGGGCCCGTCCTGCAGGACCCCTGCCCGTCTATCGGGCGTCGAGTTGCCGGGCAGCGACCCGTCGGCCTCGGGATGCACCCAGGCGCCCGGCGCCGTGTTGAAGCGGTTGAAGTCCTGCAGCGAGTAGATGAAGTCGTTGCTGTAGGCCGTCTCCGAGGTGATGCTCAGAGCGTCGGTCAGATCGAAGCTGATCTGCAATTCGCCCAGGTCGCTCTTGGCCCGATAGTCCGGATCGACCGTCGACTCGATCACCCGCGGGTCCTGCGATTGCACGGTGCTGACATAGGGATCCGTGCGTGCGGTCGGCAGGAAGATCGACCCCAGCGGCAGGTAGTAGGGCAGCATCATGCCGTTCGGCGTCTGGAACGCGTCCGGCGAATAGAGCGAGCCGCGCGTGCATCCCTGGCTGAAGCTGGCCTGGGCGCCAGCGAACAAGGTCGACTGAGCGTTTTCCGGCAGTCGTGTGTCCATCCCCACCGGCATGCCGGCGACCTCGGTGACGACATGCTTCGTGCACAGCTGCTTGCCTGAACGCAGGCGGTCGTCGTCTTCCTCGAAGTGCTCCCAGATCAGGTTGACGTCGAGACGGTCCGTCGGCTGGATGCGCAGGCTGAGGCGCGTCGACCACAGGTCGCGGCCGTCGATCTGGCCGCCGTCGATCTGGTTGGTGGCGAACCCTTCGCGTTTGGTCCAGGCGCCCGCCAGGCGCAGGGCGACCTTGTCCTCGACGAGGGGGATGTTGGCCATCGCCTCGACGCGGCTCGAGCTGTAGTTCGACAGGTCGGCCGAGACCTTGGCCTCGAAGTTGAACCTCGGCTTCTGCGAGATGACGTTGACGACGCCGGCCGTGGCGTTGCGGCCGTACAGCGTGCCCTGCGGCCCGCGCAGCACTTCCACCCGTTGCAGGTCGTAGAACTCCTGCTCGAAGAAGTGATTGCGGATGAAGGGCGTGTTGTTGAATGCCACCGACACGGCCGGATCGGTCGTCGCCGAGATGGCCTGGGTGCCGATGCCGCGGATCTGGATCGAATACGAACTGAAGTTCGTCTTCGTGAACGTCATGTTCGGGACCTGGGTGATCAGGTCCGGACCACCAGCCACTTGGGACCTCGTCAGGTCTTCCTGCGTGAACGCGCTGATCGCAATCGGCACATCCTGGATGTCCTCCTCGCGCTTCTGCGCGGTGACGATCAGCGCTTCAACCTCACTCCCGCCGCCCGCTTCGGCGGCTTGTGCGAACTGGGGGCGGCGAGCCTGAGCCTCCGCCTGGGTCATCACCAACAGGGCGCCGTCGCTGGTCTTGGACCAGACGAGGTCGGTGCCGGATAGGAGTTGCTGGAGCGCGGCCTCCGGCGCGGCTTCGCCGCTGAAGCCGCCCGTGCGCTTGCCGGCGACGGCGGCGGACGAGAACAGCACCTGCTGGTCGCCCTGGGCGGCGAAGGCCTGAAGCGCGGGCTGCAGTTCCTGCGCGGAGACGTCGAACTCGGCGCCCGCGGCCGGCGCGGCGGCGGCGATCAGCGCGCCGAAGGCGCAGCTGCTGAGCGCCAGGGTTTTCATTGATATGCGAGCGGTCTTCATCGGCAATTCCCCCCGGGCCGCTGCGGCCCACGACGCCGCGGTTCGGTTGCGGCTGTCGTTCGGGAAGACGCCGGGCGCTCGGCCCATCCACCTTGCTCCGGCGAAAAAACTTACGGGCGGCCGGTCAGAACCGTTTCGCCGCCCGGCGTACGGTGAGCCTCCACCGGGAAGTAGGCAACCACGGCGTTGAGGAAGGCCCCA
>CAMLRH010000202.1 GCA_946482375.1 uncultured Caulobacteraceae bacterium
CCATCCCCGGCCCTTCCCCCATCCAGGGGGAAGGGAGACTAGAGGCGCCCAGCGTCGCCCAGCCGCTCGACCAGCCACACCCTTGGCGGCGGCAGCGGCCGGTTCAACGGCGCGAAGATGTGCTGCTGGAGGAAATGGCCCGTCAGGTCGAGGCCGGCGCCGATGTCGCCCTTGCGCAAGCCGCCCTGGGCCGAGAGCAGGAAGGGTGGAAGGCTGAGCAGCCTTTCCTTGTAAGGCTCACCCGCTTCCCGACTGACGGCGCGGCCGGTGCGGGGACTGACGTAAACGAGGTCGTCGACCGCGCCCGTCACGGTGCACTTCGACAGGTCCAACTCGAACCCGAGATCCTGCAGCAGGCCGGCCTCGAAGCGCACATAGACCGCCGGCCATATGTCCGGCAGCGCCAGCGCGTCGATCAGAGCCTCAAGCGCATGGAAGGCGCCGGGGTGCGGCTCGCGCTCCGGCAACGCTCCGGCCGCCACCGACGCCGCGGCGGCGAGCCCCGCCAGCGCCAGAGGATCGTCGAACAGGGCGGCCGGCCCCTCACCCACCGGCTCCAGGCTAGCCGAACCCAGCTGGTCGGAGGTGCGCGCGCGATAGCCGGCGATGACCCGGGCGCCCGCCTGCAGAAACGGCTTCATCTTTCGCGACGCGCCGCCTGCGACGTGGGCCGCCCACTTGCCGTGGTTCGCGGTCAGCAGTTCGACGATCGCGCCGGTTTCTCCGTGCGCGCGGGCCGACAGGACGAAGGCGTCGTCCTCCCATTCCATGGCGCTAGAGGTGCGTGGTTCGACACGCGCCTGCGGCGCTGCTCACCATGACTAGTTCTGTTGCTGAATTAGTCATCCTGAGCAGCCCGCGCATGCGGGCGTGTCGAAGGACGTATGGCGTTTCAAACATCGAACTCCAGCCCAAGCTCCTGGTAGATGCCACGCTCCTCGGACCAGTTCTCCTTCACCTTCACGTGCAGGAAGAGGTGAACCTTGCGGCCGAGCAGCTCGGTCAGTTCCTCGCGGGAGGTCTGGCCGATCCACTTCAGGGTCTGGCCCTGGTGGCCGAGGATGATGGCCCGCTGGCCGTCGCGCTCGATGTAGATGGTCTGTTCGATACGCACCGAGCCGTCCTTGCGTTCCTCGAAGGCCGTGGTTTCCACGGTCGCCGCATAGGGCAGCTCCTCGTGGACGCGCAGGTAGACCTTCTCGCGGGTGATCTCGGCGGCGAGCAGGCGCACCGGGATGTCCGCGGTCTGGTCCTCCGGATAAAACCAGGGCCCCTCGGGCATCAGTTCGGCGAGCCGCTTCTTGAGATCATCGACACCGGCGCCGGTCTTGGCCGAGATCATGAAGACCTCGCTGTAGGCTCCCGTCTCGAACAGGCGCTGGGTTATGGCCAGCAACCGCTCGCGCTTGACGCCGTCGATCTTGTTGAGGCCCAGGATCGCCTTGCGTCCGGCGCCCTTCAGGCCCTCGATGATGCTCTCGACGTCGTGGATGGCCTTCTTGTCGGCGCCCTTGGCCGTGCCGTCCTCGACCGCCATTTCGGCCTGAACATCGACCAGATGAACGACCGCGTCGGCGTCTTCAGCGCCGCCCCACGCGGAGCGCACCATCGCCCTGTCGAGCCTGCGCCTTGGCGTGAAGATGCCGGGTGTGTCGACCAGCACGATCTGGACATCGCCCTCAACGGCCACGCCCCGCACCGGGAAGCGCGTCGTCTGCACCTTCTGGGTGACGATGGAGACCTTGGCGCCGACCAGCCGGTTGACCAGCGTCGACTTACCGGCGTTGGGCGCGCCGATCACCGCTGCAAAGCCCGCCCGACTCATTCCCTGCCCTCTCGCCGCGCCAGCATGCACAGCGCCGCCGCCTTTTCTGCGTCCTGCCGCGAACGGCCCGTGCCGGTTTCGTCGGGATAGCCTTCCACGGAAACTCTAACCGTGAAGACGGGCGCATGATCCGGCCCGCTGCGCGAAATCACCTCATAGGTCGGCAGCGGCAGGCCGCGCGCCTGCGCCCATTCCTGCAGGTGGTTCTTCACGTCCTTGGAGACACCGTCGGTGTTCTCAAACTCCTCGGCCCAGAACTTCATGAAGAAGGCCCGCGCCGCTTCCAGCCCGCCGTCGATGTAGAGGGCGGCCATCAAGGCCTCGCAGGCGTCGCCCAGCACCGTGTCGTTGTCGCGCGCGCCGATCTTGCTGGCCGAGCCCGCCACCCGCAGCGCTTCGCCCAGCCCGATGCGGCGGGCGACCCGCGCGCAGGCCTTGCCGTTCACCAGCTGCGCCAGACGCGGGGACAGCACCCCTTCCCGGCTGTCGGGGTCGAGCGCCAGCAGCCGCTCGGCCGCCAGCAGGCCCAGCACCCGGTCGCCCAGGAACTCCAGCCGCTCGTTGTGGCGCACCTTCCTCGCCCCGTCGCCGACGCTGGCGTGCGTCAGCGCGCGCTCGAAGAGCTCGCGGTCGGCGAAAGCGTGGCCGATCCGGCGTTCCAGCTCGGCGACCGCGGCCAGCCGTGTGTTCATTCGAGGATGCGGAAGAACCGGCTGGGCCTGGCCTTCGTCACCCAGGTCCAGGGTTTGAACAGCGCCGCCTCGCGATGCCACGACAGCAGGATGATCTGCGCCTTGCCGACCAGGTTCTCGGCCGGGACCATGCCGACGCCCTGCAGCTCCGGCGGCACGCGGCTGTCCAGCGAGTTGTCGCGGTTGTCGCCCATGAAGAAGTAGTGGCCCTCCGGCACGATATAGACGCCGGTGTTGTCCACGTCGCTGTCGGGGCCGAAGTCGTAGGTTGTGTAGTCGTGTGCGCCCTGCTTCTCGCGGTAGCGCATGGCCTGGCGGGTGAAGCCGTAGTCTGTCTCGACGGCGGTCGGCCCGAGCGCCTTGCGCGGCACGGGCTTGCCGTTCACGTACAGCGCCCCGTCCTGCATCTGGACGCGGTCGCCGGGCAGGCCGATGAGGCGCTTGATGTAGTCGGTGTGGCCGTCGCGCGGCAGCTTGAAGACGATGATGTCGCCCCGTTCCGGCGAGCGCTCGAAGATACGGCCGTCGAGGATCGGCGGGCTGAACGGGATCGAGTGGCGGCTGTACCCGTAGGAGTACTTCGAGACGATGATGTAGTCGCCCTCGAGCAGCGTCGGCTCCATCGAGGCCGACGGGATGGTGAAGGGCTGGAACAGCACCACGCGCAGCACGAGCGCGATCAGCAGCGCGTAGAAGACCGTCTTGATGATCTCGACGATTTCCTGGACCGCCGACTTCTCGGCCGGCTCGGCGGGTTCCATCTGGGCGGCTGTCATTCGGCTCTCGCTTTGAGTCCGGCAAACCGGACGGGTTTAGCTAGACGGGGAATAGCGGAGGGGCAAGCGCCGCGCCCGTTAACTCGCCTTCATGGCTGATCGGAGGCGACCGCCTCGATGATGACGAAGGCCTGGGCGTAGGGGTGGTCGTCGGTCAGGCTGACGTGGATCACGGGCTTCATGCCGGCTGGGATCAGGCTCGCCAATCGCTCGGCCGCGCCGCCGGTCAGCGCCATGGTCGGCTTGCCGGAGCGCTGGTTGACCACGCCCATGTCCACCCAGTGCACGCCCCGGCGCGGCACGCCGGTGCCAAGCGCCTTGGCGCAGGCCTCTTTGGCGGCGAAGCGTTTGGCGTAGGAGGCGGCGCGGTCGGGCTTGGCTTCCGAGCGGACGCGCTCGACGTCGGTGAAGACGCGGTTGGTGAAGCGGTCGCCAAAGCGGTCCAGCGACTTCTGGATGCGCCGGATATCGGAGAGGTCCGAACCGATGCCGATGATCAAGCGTCCGCCTCCACCCGCGCCTCGTCCATCAGCGCGCGCATGCGCTGGATGGCCGGCGCGAGACCGGTGAAGATCGCCTCGCCGATCAGGAAGTGGCCGATGTTGAGTTCGGCGATCTGCGGGATGGCGGCGACAGGCATGACGCTCGCGTAGTCGATGCCGTGGCCGGCATGGACTTCCAGCCCGCGCGCCGCGGCGTCAGCGGCGGCGTTGGTCAGGGCGGTGAGGTGCTTTTCGATGGCCGCTTCGTCGCCGTGCACGACCGCCTCGCAGTAGCTGCCGGTATGCAGCTCGACGACCTGGGCGCCGATGGTCTGGGCGGCTTCCACCTGCAGGGGGCTCGCCTCGATGAACAGCGACACCCGCACGCCGGCGCCCTTCAGCAGGCGCACGGCGTGGGCGACGGAGTTGTGCTGGCCGGCGACATCGAGGCCGCCTTCGGTGGTGCGTTCCTCGCGCCGCTCCGGCACCAGGCAGGCGGCATGCGGCTTGTGGGCCAGCGCGATGGCCAGCATCTCGTCGGTCACCGCCATCTCGAAGTTCAGCGGCCGCCCCACGCCCCGACAGAGCTCGGCGATGCGGTCGATGTCCTCGTCGGAGATATGGCGGCGATCCTCGCGCAGGTGGGCGGTGATGCCGTCGGCGCCCGCCTCGATGGCGGCGCGGGCCGCCCTAACCGGATCGGGATGGAGGCCGCCGCGGGCGTTCCGGATGGTCGCCACGTGGTCGATGTTGACGCCTAGACGGATGCGCTCGGTCATCATTCTTCCCGCTCATCCCCGCGAAAGCGGGGACCCAGGTGTTTTATCGTAGAGCACAAGGCTTTCAGAAAAAGCCTGGGTTCCCGCTTTCGCGGGAATGAGCGGAACAGGAAGTCAGGCGCTCAGCCTCCGCGAGCCGGGGTCGGTGGTGGGGATGGCCGCCAGTTCCGGCGGCAGCTTGTCGGCCTCGTAGGCGGGCACGTCGAGGGTCGCCAGCGCGATCAGCGGCACGCCGACGTCGGCCTTGCCGCCCGAGCGGTCGACGATGCAGGCGGCCGCGATCACGTCGCCGCCGGCCTGCCGGATCGCCTCGATGCACTCGCGCGACGATAGGCCGGTGGTGACGATGTCCTCGACCATGACGACCTTGGCGCCCGGCTCGATGTGGAAGCCGCGGCGCAGCTTGAAGGCGCCGCCTTCACGCTCGACATAGAGCGACGGCACGCCCAGCTGTCGCGCCGTCTCGTAACCCGGGATGATCCCCCCGACGGCCGGCGAGATGCAGACGTCGACGTTCCCGACCTGCGCCCTCACCTTCTCCGCCAGCGCCTTGCACAGCCGCTCGCAGCGTTCCGGCTGCGCGAACACCAGGTTCTTCTGCAGGAACACCGGGCTGTGCAGGCCGGAAGACAGCACGAAATGCCCCTC
>CAMLRH010000203.1 GCA_946482375.1 uncultured Caulobacteraceae bacterium
GGATGCGGCGTGAAGCGCAGCGCGTCCACGATCCAGATGTCGAGGTCCGCCAGCGCCTCGAACGCCTCGTCCGGGATTTCCCGAACGTCAGGCGAATAAGCGACGCCGCCGAAGCGATAGCCGACCGAACGGATGGCGCCGTGGTCCTGATCGAAGGTGGTCACCGGGATCGCGCCGTTGGGCCCCTGCACCGCCCACGCCTGGCCGTGCGCCGGAATAACGTGCGGTTCGCAGATCGCCGGATAGCCGCCGACGGGTTCAAAGATGTAGCCGAATCGATTGGAAAGGCTGGCGAAAGTGGCCGCATCCATATGAGTCGGAATGCGTGTCCGCTGACGCAGGAAGAAGGCCCGGATGTCGTCGATGCCGTGCGCCTGGTCGGCATGGTCGTGGGTGAACAGGACCGCGTCCAGCCGCTTCACCCCTGCCGCGATCGTCTGCTCGCGCAGGTCCGGCGAGGTGTCGACCAGCGCCGTCGTCTGGTGCGCCGGGTCCGCGCCGTCCGTCCTGCGCACCAGCAGCGAGCAGCGCCGGCGGCGGTTTTTCGGCTCGGCGGGATCGCAGGCGCCCCAGTCGCCGTCGGCCCTCGGCACCCCGCCGGAGGAGCCGCAGCCCAGGATCGTGAACTCGAGCACCGCGCTCACGGCCGCGGAATCCGGTCGAAGCAGGCGAAGAAGGCGTCCTCCGTACGCTGCTCTGCTTCCTCCAGAGGCCAGCCCCGGATTTCGGCGAGTTTCTCAAGGATATGAGGCAGGTAGGCCGGTTCATTGCGACGCCCCCGCATCGGAATGGGCGCCAGGTAGGGGCAATCGGTCTCCAGCATGATCCGGTCCGCCGGCATGTCGGCGATCACCGCCCTCACCTCATCGGCGGCCTTAAAGGTCGCGATCCCCGAGACGGAGAACCACGCGCCCAGCGCCGCGGCCTTCCGGGCCAACTCGGCGCCCGAGGTGTAGCAGTGCATCAGCAATTTGAACGGCGCACGGGCGTGCTCCTCCTCGAGGATTTCGCCCATGATACGGTCGGCTTCGCGGGTGTGGACAACCAGCGGCAGGCCTGTCCGGCGCGCCGCCTCGATGTGCTGGCGGAAGACAGCCGCCTGCACCTCGCGCGGACTGAAGTCGTAGTGGAAGTCGAGCCCGCATTCGCCGATGCCAACGACCTTCGGCCGCTCCGCCAGCTGCACGAGGTCATCGGCGCTAAGTTCCGGATTTTCCTTAGCTTCGTGCGGATGCGTGCCGACGGTGCACCAGATGTCGTCATGCGCCATGGCGATGGCGTGGACGTCCTCGAACGACGAGACCTTGTCGCTGATGGTGACCATCAGCTTCACCCCGGCCTCCCGGGCGCGGTCGATGACGGCGTCGCGGTCTTCGAGATACTGCGGGTGGTGCAGGTTGACGTGGCTGTCGATCAGCATCAGGCGGCCGCCGCGGCTCTGAGCTCGCGCATGGCGGTGAAGAAGGCGTCGGCCCGATCGAGGTTCAGGGCCTCGGCCTCGGCCGGCAGGCGGGTCAACAGCTCCCACGCCTGGGCCCATCGGTCCAAGGCGATCCCCTCCCCGGCCAGCGCCTGGGACGACGCCATCGCGTGCACCTGCTCGGCCAGCCGGTCGAACAGCAGCTCGAAGCGCTCCTGCCCCTCGGAACCCCGGAACTTGTCGGCCAGCGACAGCAGCAGCGCGTCGTCCGTGCGCGGCAGGCTGCGCAGGATTTCGTTGGCCTGCTCCTCGACCTCGAGCGCCCCGGCGGCGGCCAGCCGCAGCGCCAGGCCCGGCGCTCCCTTGGCCATGCGGGCGAGGCGGGTGGCGTCCTCCTCGTTCAGGCCGGCGCGCGTTTCGAGAATGGCGGCCGCCTGCGCCTCGCTCAGCGGCGGAAACGCCAGCCTGCGGCAGCGGGACCGGATCGTCGGCAGCAGCCGCCCGGGCTGGTGGGAGACGAGCAGAAGCACCCCCCGCTCCGGCGGCTCCTCCAGCGTCTTCAGCACGGCGTTGGCGGCGTTGACGTTGAGGTCGTCGACCGCGTCGATGATGGCCACGCGATAGGGCGCGGACCCCGGCGTCGTGGCGAAAAACTCCGGCAGCCGGCGCGCCTCGTCGACCGGGATCACCTTGCGGACCTTGCCGTCCTCGCCAAGCCGCTCCAGCACCAGCAGGTCCGGGTGCGAACGCGCGGCGACCTGGCGGCTGACCGGATGGTCGGCCTGCGAACCCAGCAACCCTAACGAAGGATCGGCCGGCGCGCCTAGCAGCCGCCGCGCCACGCGATAGGCGAAGGTCGCCTTGCCCACGCCCTCCGGCCCGGTCAGCAGCCAGGCGTGGTGAAGGCGGCCGCGATCCATGGCTTCGAGGAAGGCGCTCTCCGGCCCTTCGAGCCCCTGGGCATCGTGGACGTCGCGCGGATGCAGCGGCTCGTCCATCAGAGCCCCAGCCGCGCCTGTACCGCCGCCCAGATAGCCTCGGCGACGGCGTCCGGCGGCTGATGGGAATCGATGACCACGCACCGCTCCGGCTCGGCCGCGGCGATATCGAGGAAGCCCTGACGCAGGCGCCGGTGGAATTCGGTCCCCTTGGCCTCGAACCGCGCCTCGCCGCCGCCGCGATGGGCGGCTCGCGCCAGCCCTTCCTCCACCGGCAGGTCGAGGATCAGCGTCAGGTCAGGCCGCATGTCACCGACAACCTCGCGCTCAACGGCCGCGATGAACGCCGGGTTGGCCTCGCCGCCGGCGCCCTGATAGGCCCGCGTCGAATCCGCGAAGCGGTCGCAGACGACGAACGCTCCACGTTCCAACGCCGGGCGGATGCGGCGCTCGATGTGATCGCGTCGCGCCGCGTTCATCAGCAGAACCTCGGTCACCGCCGACCAGCGCTCGGGCGGGCCGTTGACCAGCAGCTCGCGGATCGCCTCGCCGCCCTCGGAGCCGCCGGGCTCGCGGGTCGAAACGACATCGATTCCGAGTTCGCTCAGGCGCGCGACAAGGCGGTTCTGCTGGGTCGATTTCCCGGCCCCCTCCCCGCCTTCCAGGGTGATGAAACGTCCGCGCGCCACACCGTCTCAATCCGACGGATCAGGCCGCTTGTCCAGCTAGCGCCCGGCCATCCGCACGCGCTTGCGCTCCGCCGGTCCGAGATAGCGCACCCGCACGCGCGCCAGCCCCTTCTCCAGCATCCCCAACTCCTTCGCCGCCTCGCGCGAGAGGTCGATGATGCGGCCATCGACGAACGGGCCACGGTCATTGACGCGCACCTTGATCTTGCGGCCGTTGTCGAGGTTCTTCACCTCGACCACGCTGGGCAGCGGCAGCGTCTTGTGCGCGGCCGAGACCTCGTCCTCGTGGAAGATTTCGCCCGTGGCGGTCGGCCGCCCGTCGTGCTTGCCGCCGTACCAGGACGCCAGCCCGACCTCGTCGTAGTCCGGCTCATGGCGCGGCGTGTACCACTTACCGCGCACCTGATACGGCTTCATCGTCCCCGAGACGGTGGAGGCCGGCGGCGGCTCCGGCGCGCTGGCGCAGGCGGCGAGCGTGGCGCAAGCGAACAGACAAGCAACTATCCTCATGCGGGTATGGTTAACGGGCGTCGCTTACGAGGTGGTTAAGGCCGGGGGCGACGGAAGGTGCAAGCTTCGCCTAACGGCGTTATCGTGAGCCCCTGCCCTGGACGGGAGGGACCCCCATGAGACTTTCACCCCTGGCCGCGGCGTTCGCCGCGCTTGCGTTTGCTTCCGGCGCTTACGGTCATGCCGACGAAGCCAAGGTCGATCACTCGCTGGGCCTGCCGGCGATGCCGAGCCTGTTCGCCGGTCAGGCCGACCGCCCAGGCGCGCCGGTGTTCACCGACCTCGGCGCCCACCGAATGGCGATCACCACCAGCAACCCGCAGAGCCAGCTCTACTTCGACCAGGGCGTGAACCTGCTGTTCGCCTTCAACCACGCCGAGGCCATCCGCTCGTTCCGCGAGGCCGCGCGGTTGGATCCGGCCTGCGCCATGTGCTGGTGGGGCATCGCCTTCGCGCTTGGTCCGAACATCAACATGCCGATGCCGGACGACGCCCTCCCCCCGGCGCTGTTCGCGCTGCAGAAGGCCAAGGACGCCCGCCACAACGTCTCGCCGAAGGAGCGCGCGTGGATCGAGGCGCTGGCGACCCGCTACTCGGCCGACACCGATATCGCCCGGTCCGACCTCGACGCCGCCTTCGCCGACGCCATGGGCAAGCTCTCGGCGCAGTATCCGGACGACGTCGACATCGCGACCTTCTACGCCGAGGCGATGATGGACACCCAGCCCTGGGACTACTGGGCGCCGGACCAGATCACGTCCAAGGGACGTGGGGCCGAGATCATCAGCACGCTGGAAACGGTGCTGGCCAAGACCCCGGACCATCCGGGCGCCATCCACCTCTACCTGCATGCTGTCGAGGCCTCGACGACGCCCGAGCGGGCCGAAGCGGCCGCCGACCGGCTGCTCGCCCTGATGCCGCAGGCCGGCCACATCGTGCACATGCCTTCGCACATCTATTACCGCGTGGGCCGCTACGCCGACGCGGCGGCGGCGAACGAGAAGGCGGCGCTGGCCGACGAGGCCTACATCGCCCAGTGCCGGGCGCAGGGCTTCTATCCGGCCGGGTATTACGGCCACAACATCCACTTCCTGTGGACGTCGTCGGAGATGGAAGGCCGCTATGACGCCGCCTTCAACGCCGCCAACAGGCTGGTCAAGGCCGTCGATGCGCCCAACATGGCCAAGCAGCTGCCGCCGGGCGAGCTCTACGTCTACACGCCCTTCCTGACCCAGCTGCGCTTTGGCAAGTACGCCGAGGTGCTGGCGACGCCCTCGCCCGGGCCCGACCTGCCGCTGGCCAGCGCGCTGTGGCTCTACGCCCAGGGTTTCGCCCACGCCAACACCGGCGACCTGGCGGCGGCGCGGGCCGACCGCGAGGCGCTGGTCAAGCTGCGCGGCGGCGACTTCAGCCGCTATGAGCTGTTCGCCATCCCGGCCCCGCAGATGACCGAGGTGGCGCTGGTCTCGCTGGACGGCGAGATCGCGCGGCTGTCGGGCGACCTGCCCGGCGCCATCGCCCACTTCCGCAAGGCGCAGGCGCTGGAGCGCGCCTTGCCCTACACCGAGCCCGCCTACTGGCACCGGCCGGTGAGCCACCTGCTGGGCGCGGCGCTGATGCAGGCCGGAC
>CAMLRH010000204.1 GCA_946482375.1 uncultured Caulobacteraceae bacterium
GGCGCGTCCCATCATCACGCCATCGACCTCTTCCAGGTGCGCCCGCGCCTCGTCCAGCGAACCGACGCCGCCGTTGATGACGACGGTCAGGTCCGGCCGCTCGCGCTTGAGCCGATAGACCAGCGGATAGTCGAGCGGCGGGATGTCGCGGTTCTCCTTCGGCGACAGGCCCTCCAGCCAGGCCTTGCGGGCATGCACGATGAAGGTGGTCACCCCCGCCTTGGCGCAGAGGTCGACCAGCTCGAACAGGCTCTCTTCCGGCTCCTGGTCGTCGACGCCGATGCGGCACTTGACCGTCGCCGGGACGCCGACCGCCGCGCCGATCGCCGCCATGCACTCGGCGACCAGGTCCGGCTCGCGCATCAGGCAGGCCCCAAACCGGCCGCTCTGCACCCGGTCCGAAGGGCAGCCGACGTTGAGGTTGATCTCCCGGTAGCCGCGCTCCTCCCCGATCTTCGCCGAGGCCGCCAGGTCCGCCGGCTCCGATCCGCCGAGCTGCAGCGCTACCGGCTGCTCGCAAGGGTCGAACCCCAGCAGCCGCTCACGGTCGCCATGCAGCACCGCCCCGGTGGTGATCATCTCCGTATAGAGCAGCGCATGCGCCGTCAGCATCCGGTGGAGCGCACGGCAGTGCCGGTCGGTCCAGTCCATCATCGGGGCCACGGACAATCTATACGGTTGGGATGTTTTCACTTTTCTCGGCGCGCTCAGGGGTGGGGCGATGATGGACACCTTATCCTACGCCATGGCCGCTGGTTTTTCGCCAGGGGTCGTCGCCCGCCGCGCGGTTGGGCAAGTGATGACGTCCAGTGATTGTCAACCATCTGGTTGGTAGGTTGAATACAATTTCTGGATGCGCAAGTCGTTGCCGAATCGGCGCGCGGCGGAACTTCGACATGATTCATGGGAAAGGTGGGATGCACGCTTCGTGCGGAGGCTCCTAGCATTGACCAGCACCTGACGTAGTCATCCCGAGTGAACGGATGGAACTGAGCGGCGTTGACACCGACGTTACGTCAAGTTACGGTCAACTAGTTAGTTAGATATGTCTGACGCGGAAGGGGGCGTCGCACGCGGGCCGTCTCTGCTCAAGTGCGGCCGCAGAACAAGTCATCCCAATACAGCCGACGCGCGGCAACGAATAAAGGTGGCCCCGGGGCGGGCGCCAACGGAGGGAATATGAGATACGGATTGATTGGCGTTGGCATCCTCGGAGGCGCAATCTGCGCCCCCGGCGCCGTATTCGCCCAGGCTGCTTCCGAAGGGGTTACGGGCGAGTCTGGCGGCGCGACGCTCGAAGAGATCGTCGTCACGGCCCAGAAGCGCGAAGAGCGCCTTCAGGACGTTCCGATCGCGATCACCGCCGTCACCGCCCAGGCGGTAGAAGACAAGGCGGTGGTGTCGATCGTTGATCTGCAAAGGCTGACGCCCGGCCTCAGCATCACCCGGCAGAACAATTTGCCGCTCACCTTCATCCGCGGCGTCGGCACCACCAATGGCGGCCCCTGGGAGTCCGCGACGGCGACCTACGTGGACGGGTTCTACTACTATGCTCCCGCCGCCACGATCTTCAACCTGTCCAATATTGAGCGGATCGAGGTCCTCAAGGGGCCGCAAGGCACCATGTTCGGCCGGAACGCGACCGCCGGCGTGATGAATATCGTGACGCGAAAGCCCCAGGCCCAACCCGCCATGGACCTGGGCGTCAGCTATGGCCGCTTCAATTCCCTGGAGGGCAAGCTCTACGCGACCAGCGGCGTGACCGAGAACCTGAACGCCGACATCGCCTTATACTGGGGCAACCAACCGGGCGGCTGGGGCCGCAACCTCCATGACGGCTCGAAGGTCTACACGTCCACGGATTTCGCTGTCCGGACCCGGTGGAACTGGGCGCCCACCGATGCGACCGAGATCACCCTGTCGCTGGACTACTCGCGCGCGAAGTCCGATATCGGCGCCGCCGGCCGGATCCTCGCCCCCACCATTGCCCTCGACCAGCTGCCGCCGCCTTCGGGTTTCTACGATGTGCGGATGGACCGCCACCCGTACGGCGCCACCGAACAGAGCGGCGTGGGGCTGACCATCCGCCATGACATCGGTGATTATCAACTGGTCAGCTTGACCGGGTTTCGGCAGGACGGCTCCACAGGTGGGGTGGACCAAGACCAGTCAACGTTGAATTTTATCTGGGGACAGAACAAGCAACACTTCCGCACGTTCTCACAGGAACTGCAGATCATTTCACCCCAGATCGGTCCAATCACCTGGATCGCGGGCGTCTACTACCTCGACAATACGACCAAGGCCGACTTGCCCATCACGGGGTCGGGCATCGGGTCGCTCCTGTATCGGGCCACCCGCGGTTCCCAGGACACGCGATCCTATTCCGCCTTCGTCCAGACGACCGCTGAACTGAATCCGTCGACCAAGCTGACGGTCGGGGGGCGCTATACGATCGACCAGCGAGAGGTGTCGGGCCTCGTGGAGAGCAATCTCTCAACCCAGGTCTTCCCGAAGGCGGAGGAAAGCTGGAGCCAGCCGACCTGGCGGGTGTCGCTGGACCACAAGCCCACCGACGATGTGTTGCTCTACGCCAGCTACAATCGCGGCTTCCGGTCGGGCACCTTCAGTCCGATCAATCTGAACCAGCCCGCCGTCGCGCCCGAGACGCTGGACGCCTTTGAAGTGGGGGCGAAGTCTGACCTGTTCGACAAGCGGGTTCGCCTCAACGCCTCGGCGTTCCACTACAAGTTCCAGGATATCCAGCTCTCGACCCTGATAACCGGGCCGCTGCTGCTCTATAACGCGGCTCGCGCCGAGATCAGTGGCGCGGAACTCTCCATCGAGGCGGTTCCGACCGACCGGCTCAGCGTCCAGTTCGGCCTTGCCTGGCTGGACGGGGAATACACCGATTTCCCCAACGCGCAGTTCTTCACCCCCAAGCTGACCGGCGGCGCGACCCAGTTCGACGGGGACGCTACCGGCAACACCACGATGATGACGCCGGAATGGACCGCGTCCTTGGCCGCCCAGTACGTAATCCCGACCTCCGTTGGAGATTTCCGGTTCGCCGCGGACTATTATTACAACGACGGATACTTCTCGGACGTTCAGAACACCCTTCAGCAGAAATCGTACAGTGTCATCAACGCAAGTGTCGCCTGGGTTTCGCTGGATGAGCGTTATGAGACCCGGTTGTGGACCCGCAACCTCGCCGACGAGGAGTACTTCCTGCGGCTGGGCGCTTCCGCGCAGGGCTTCGTCGTGGCCCCCGCTGAACCTCTCACCTACGGGATAACGCTCATCACCCGCCTGCGTTAGGCGACTCCCAAGATGTGGTTGCCCAGCTGCCACCCGCAGCTGGGCAACCACAGTGTTTTCGTGACGGGCGAAGCAACCCGTCGTGAGAGCGCACATCTCGATTGAAAGAGGTGGACTCTGCCCTTGTGAAGATGAAGGGCGCAGCCTTCATGAAGGGGGCCGGTATCATGGAAGCGAACGGACCGGGCGAATTCCGGGGGCGTCGAGGGCTGTTTCTCAATGCGCTGTTGTTGGGCGTGGGAGCGGCGTCCCTGACCTCGACCCGCGCTTCGGCTTCACCGGTTGACGGCGCTGGCTCTGCTCCGCGGGAAAATTCCGAGCCGCTAGCCGCGTTGAGCGCGCAAGAAGTGAACGATCTGCGACGCCGCCTCCAGTCGATAGAGGATCTTCTGGAAGTCGAGCGTCTAAGGTCGGACTATTGCTTTTATACAGACAAGATGTCTGACAACCTGGTGCAGTTGTCGAAGCGCGCCGACCCCTATGAAGAATTCGCCCGTCTTTTTTCCGAAGACGGGGTCTTCGACGAAGCCGGCAGCCGGGCGCAAGGCCGCGCGGCCATCGCCGAGCACCTTCGACGCATCCATGCCGCGCAGGGGAATGTAGACGCCAACGTCCATTTTGCCACCAATCCCCGGATCGAGCTGAGCGGAGACGAGGGGACGGGCAACTGGAAGGCGCTCGTTCCGGTTCTCACCAGCAAAGGCGATCTTCTCTGGAAGAGCGGCATGTATTTCGAGCGATATGTACGCACTTCCGAAGGCTGGAAATTCCGCGAAATCGTTGGACGGGTCGCGATCTCGACGCACGTTTGGGAGTACCCGAACAAAACCCCCTGATGGTCGCCGATCCAGTGAGGAGCCGCCGGCCTAGCGACCTTGAGGGCCGATGTCCGGCGCTGTGGCCAAGCCTGCGGACCCTGTGGTGAGCCAGCTTCGCCTTGCAATCGCCGCCGTTCGGGCGGACGACTATGGCATGGCAGAACGCATCATCACCCCCGTCGTCATTGCCGCCGGACTGGTTGCGCTGGGCGCGATCGGCGGTGGCGCGCTGATCGGCAAGGGCGTCGAGAATGCTCGCACCGGCGACCGCAGCGTCACGGTCCGGGGGCTTTCCGAGCGCACGGTGAAGGCCGACCTGGCCGTCCTGCCGCTGCGTTTCGCCTCGGCCGGCAACTCGCTGGAGGAGGTGCAGGCGCAGGTCGACGCCAACCTGGTCAACGTGCGGCGCTTCCTGGCGGCCGAGGGTTATGGGCCCGCGGAGGTGGATCTCGGCCGGCTGGAGGTCGTCGACCAGTACGCCCGCGAGTACCAGCAGCAGAACGTCGGCGCCCGCTATCTCGTCGCCCAGACGGTCACCGTGCGCACCACCAACGTCGAGAAGGTGCAGGCGACCACGCGCAACCTGTCGGCGCTCGTTCGCCAGGGCGTGGTGCTGCAGGACTTCCGCGGCCCCTCTTACGTCTTCACCAAGCTCAACGATGTGCGTCCGAAGATGATCGCCGAGGCCACGGCCAGCGCGCGCACCGGCGCCCAGCAGTTCGCCCGCGATTCCGGGTCCGCGCTCGGCCCCATCCGCTCGGCGCATCAGGGCTCATTCGAGATCCTCGGCCGTGACGAGGGGACCGAGGAAAACTCGCAGGTTTTCAAGCGCATCCGCGTGGTGACGACGGTCAACTACCAGCTCCGCTAGCCAGCGGGGCGACCAGAGGTCGCAACAAAGCGGCCTAATTGTCGGCGCCGGGCTCCCCTATATGGGTCAGTCAACGACAAGGGCGGCCACCCAAGCGCCGCCACCCGAGGAAAGAGGATCTCCGTCACCCATGACCTTCGCTGAGGGCATACGCGCGCGTCTGCGCCAGATCGCC
>CAMLRH010000205.1 GCA_946482375.1 uncultured Caulobacteraceae bacterium
CGCGAACGAAAACTTCGACGCCAAGGTCTGGGGCGCCGAGTTCGAGTGGAACTGGTCGCCGATCCGCAACCTGCGCCTCAACGGCACTTTCGGGATACTGCGCACCGAGATCGCCGACGGTGAGCGCTCCATCGACCTGATGGACCGCACCCAGGGCGGCGGGTCCGGCACATACCTCGACCTCGAAGGCAACGAGCATGAGCTGAAGTTCGACGAGTGGATGGTGCTCAAGCCCTTCGTCTCCAATTCCTCGAACTGTGTGGTCCCGGTGGACCTGATCGAGGAAACCCTGGTCGACGGCGACTACGGCATGCTGGTCGCGGGCTTCTGCCCCGGGGGCGGCGTCGGCAGCACTGGCGGGGCGGGCACCTACACCCTCTCCGACGGGCGCACCTATTCGCCTGGGCCGGACTCGCCCAACGGCGGCGCGGGCTTCTACGCCGAGGTCGGGGGCAATGAGCTGCCGAACGCGCCGCAATGGACGGCGTCGCTCGGGGCCCAGTACAGTCTGGAGCTGCCGATGGGATGGGAGGCCACCGCGCGTGGCGACTTCTACTGGCAGGCCGACAGCTGGGCGCGGGTCTACAACACCGAATACGATCGGCTGCAGGCCTGGACCAACACCAACCTGTCGATCTGGGTGGAGAACCCCGAGCTTGGGGTGACGGCCGAAGTCTATGTGAAGAACGTCTTCGACGAAGCGCCGATCACCGACGCCTTCCTCAATTCGGACGACTCCGGGCTGACGACCAACGTCTTCACGCTGGACCCGCGGCTGGTGGGCCTCTCGCTTCGGAAGAGCTTCTAGATGAGCCGGCGAACCAAAAATCAGACTCCTGGGGGAACCATCATGTCTTCAACCCGCATTGCATTGCTGGCCAGCGCGTCATTGCTAATCGCCACGCCGGCGCTCGCGCAGGCGACCACGACGGTCCCCACGGGGGACGCCTGGTATCCCACGCCCAACGAGGAAACCGCGATCACCACCCACATCGTCATCGAGGAGGGCGCGGCCCTGGTGGCGAGCGAAAAGGAGGGGTTTTCGGGTCCGGAGGAGACCTTTACCCTCGAGGACCCCACGGTGCTGACCTTCGCGCCGGGGCTGACCTTCGATAACGACGGCTACATCCTGATCGGCCCGGACGATCGCAGCACCAGCTGGAGTCCCGGGGTGATGGAGGGCGAGCTGCGGCTCGTCGGCGTCAGCGAGTTCCTCCACTCGGGCAGCATCCTTCTGGGCGTGATGGGCTACAGCTATCCGTCCAGCGGGGACCGGATCGACGGCAATCCGATCGAGGCCACCGACGGCGCCTACGACGACATGATGACCTTCCAGGACGGGACCTGGGTCGGCGAGGGCGGCCGGGTCGTCTTCGACGTGGACACCAGCCGCATCCAGACCGACTGCACCCGTGAATCGGATAACCAGTCCTGGGATTTCCAGGCGGCCGACTGCCTCCGCATCGTCGACTCCACGGTGGAGGGTCAGACCTTCGTCACCGTCGCCCAGCTGATCCCGGGCGACCGGGGGCGGCTGACCCAGCAGATCATGGATCAGGGCATCGTGCTGATCGAGACGCCGGGCTCGACGGTGACCGCCGACAACTTCGCCCTCGATCCGGCCATGCGAGGCTACAACGCCACCTCCGACAGCCTCGACAAGGGCCTCTACCAGTACGTGCTGCTGTTCGATGAAGAGGCCGAGCAGTTCAAGCTCTTCGGGACCCTCAGCGGCGCGGCCTATCAGCTGCCCATGGCGGCCACGGTCGCGCACGACATCTGGCGCGTCTCGGCGGGAAGCTGGATGGAGCGCCAGGCCCACGTGCGCGGCGGGATCGAGCCGGGCACGGGCGGCGGCGTCTGGCTTCGGTTCTCCGGAGAGCAGGCCGATCGCGAGGTCTCCAGCACCTCCACGCTGGGCGGGCTGCCCTATACGGTCGACAACACCCATGACACCAAGACCTACGCCGTCACTGGCGGGGTTGACCTGATCTCGGCCGAGAGCGAAGACCGGGCCTACGCGGTGGGTGTGATGCTCGGCTACGGCCACTCGGACGTGGACTACGAAGTCTCCACCAACACCCAGGCCTTCGACGCCTGGACCGGGGGCGTCTACGCCAGCGTCTCGGCCGGCGGTTTGTTCGTCGACGCGGTGGTCAACTACAACAAGGTGATCATCGACACCGACGCCCCGGGCTTCGACCTGCTGCCCGAGGGGACGATCCTGAGCTCCCGCCTGAACTCCCTGGGCGGTCAGGTCGAGGCCGGTTGGCGGATGGATTTGAGCGAGGGCTTCTTCGTCGAGCCTCTGGCCAGCGTCTCCTACATCCGCAGCACCATGGACGACCTCGACATCGAGCCGGACGATCGCAGCCGGCCCGGCCTTGTGGTCTCCTATGAGGACCCCAGCTCCTTCCGCGCCGGTATCGGCGGCCGGGCGGGGATGGAAAGCGACCTCGGACCGGTGCGCACCCAGCTCAGCCTGCTCGGCCGGATCTGGAACGAGCTGGAGGCCAAGAACACGGCCTCGATCCACAATCTCGCCTTCCCCGATGATCCGGACATTCGCGTCACTGACGATTTTTCCGGCCAGTTCAGCGAAATCGCGGTGGGCGCCAGTGTCTGGAGCCAGGGCGGAGGCGTCTCCGGCTTCTTCAACCTCGGCGGCAAGTTTGGCGAAGACTATGACGCGCAGACCTTGTCGGCCGGGGTGCGGGTCACCTGGTGAGGTAATGGTTTCCGGCTCCGGTCCCCTCTGAGCTCGGACAAACTGAGGCGGCAGGATCGGCCCCCTGCCGCCTTTTTCTTCATGCGTAACCGAGGTCCGCAGCGAGGCCGTCGCTGCTCTCCAGGAGGAGGCTCGACAGCTCGGCGGTCATATGATTGCGCCAGTCGCCCACCTCGCCCTTGCGGTAGAAAGAACCGGCGTCCGCCTCGCCGCGAGGGCGCCCGCCGCTGGCGCGCTCGAAACTAGCCGCCTGCAGGCAATCGGCGACCGCCGCCGGCGCCGCATCGACGCCGAGACGCTCCAAGACCGCTTTCAGGGCCAGGGCGCCGTCGGCGTGCAGGTCCTCATAGCGCAGCTCGATGTAGTCGAGCGCCATCTCCGCCGACACCCTGCGGACGCTGCTGACATAGACGCGCCATTCCTTGACGTTCCGTCGCGCGAAGGCCTCGAAATCGCCGATGGTCTCGACGAAACCGGGTTCGGTGCGGCGCATGTGGTGCCAGGTCGAGACGGCGATGTCGCGAGGATCGCGAATGACGTGGATGTAGGCGGCCTCCGGGAAGTAGCCGGCCAGGTCGCTGAGCACCATGCCGTGCTCGGGGTCCTTGTTGCCGATGCGCTTCACGCTCGCTGGCGCGCCGTCGCCAAGCAATCGCGCCTCGATAAAGCAGCGGTAGACGCGGTCGAACTCCGGCCGGGAGAGGGCGGGAAAGAATTCCTCGCCAAACACCTTTTTCTGGTGGCCTGTAATATAATCGCTGTATTTGACCGCCGCTTTACTGAGTTCCTTTCGGAAAGCTGTGAACTTGCCCTCCCCCCGGCATATCAGCTCCGGATGGCTGTCGAGGACCTTCTGCACCCAGGTCGTGCCGGATTTGGGCAGGCCAGAACAAAGAAAAAAGGCCTTTCCATTCTGCGGTTCCCCGGCCCGACGTGCTCAATCTTGGCGAATTATCTGCGAGTGCTAACTCATTTAAAAGAACAAAGAGAAAGGAAAGCCGCATGCCGGACGTAACTATAAAGACCGCCTGGCGCCGGGACGATCCGCAACTCGCCGCTGACGCCGTGGACTTCTGGACGCGGCACGGGCTCGTGCCCACGGAGCATGGCGGTGCGCGGGTGAAGGAACTGGTTGCGGTCGGCTACATCGACGGCCACGCCGTCGCCGTCACCACCGCCGAGCTTGCGATCCTGCCGGGTCTTCGCGCCCGTTTCGCCATGGGCCGAGTCTCCGTCGATCCGGCGCATCGCCGCGGCACGCTCGGCGCACGGATGGGTGGCTATATGCGGCGCACGCTCGAGGCCTGGTCGCTGGAGTACCCCGAAGAGGACGTGAAGGGCTTCGGCGGCGTCATCACGGCGGCGGAGTTCGGCGAGAAGCAGCGCCAGCCGGTCTGGAACGACTGGGGTGTCGATATCGCGGTGGCCGGCTATCTTCCTGGCGGCGAGCAGATCCGTATTGGATGGTTTGCGCACGCGCGCATCTAACGGACGCCGCGCAAGAACAAGGAAAGAACATCGGCGGGCGGTGAGACTTCAAGTCTCACGTGAGACTTCAATTGAAGTCTCACGGACCCGATATGTTCCGCCGCCGTTTCCGCTAAATGATTGAATTTCTTGAAGAAATTTGGTGGGTGTACAAGGATTCGAACCTTGGACCCGCTGATTAAGAGTCAGCTGCTCTACCAACTGAGCTATACACCCACACCCGTCGCGGGCCTCGTATAAGGGCCTGCGCGAGGGCGCGGAACATACGCGAAAAAGCATCGAAGGCAAGGGTGGCGAGCGTGCGCGAGCAGGGGGCCGAAAAGGCGGTCGATTTCGGGGTGATCGAGGCCTACGCCATGCAAGACCGCACGCTGGTGCGTGAGGTGCTGACCATCTACTGCGCCGAGGCGATGGAGTGGGGACGCGTGCTTGACGGAGACGGCTGGCGGGCCGCCGTTCACACCTGCAAGGGGACCTCGCGTTCGATCGGCGCCAATCGGCTGGGCGACTTGTGCGAGGCGGCCGAGGCCGACGCTTCGAAACTGCCGGCGATACGGCCGGAACTGGACGCGGTCCTGCGCGAGATCAACGACTACCTGGCGCGGCGCTAGACGCCCGTTTGCGCGGCGTCCGCTTGGGCGGCGCCTTGGTCGCGGCCTTCTTCGCCTTGTGGCGACGGGTATGCGGCGCCGGCGGCGCGGGCTCGTGGGTCACTCCGGTTGCCTCGACGACCTCGGCGTTCTCCTGCACCTCGTCGAGGATCCCTTCGAGTTCCTTGTCGGTCAGCCGCTCGATGCCGATGTAGCGGTTCTCGGCCTCGCTGATGCGGATCAGCTCGTCGAGCTTGGCCTGCAGGGCGGCGTTGTCGCGGTTCTGGGTGTTCTGGATCAGGAACACCATCAGGAAGGTGATGATGGTCGTCGAGGTGTTGATGACGAGCTGCCAGGTGTCG